>JAPOYE010000017.1 GCA_026706695.1 Candidatus Dadabacteria bacterium
GGTGATTGTGTGGTGATTTGGTATCCATGCTTAGGGGTTATACCCGTAAACATGGGAAAAAGCCAGAGCCCCGTTTTAACTTCCCCAAAACTTTAAATAAAATTACTGCCTGCAACTAGCGTGAAAAAGCCGTGCCGCTGAGGCCGAAACATCTTGACATTTTTCCTCATTGTGTGTATTTACTAAAAGTAATTTCAGCCGCATGGTACTAGGTGTTAAATACGCTTGTCAGGCAGAAGCGGGATTCCCATGGAAAAGCGGTGTGGATTTTCTGCAGAGCAGACTTTTCTCTTGGCAAGTTCGATTTTAGATATTGACAAGCTCGTTACGCGGCAATACTATTAACTGTATCGGTTGTACTGATTTTTCATTTTGAACTCTTAACGTGCGAGATTGTCGCATTCCTAACACTTCAAAAGAGTTCGATTATTTTTTGAACCAAAAAATTTAACAATGCCTTAGTTCAAGGAGTTTTACCGTATGGCAAAAGTTTCTAAAGCGGAAGCTGCGGATGCTGTCCAGAAAAAGGGGGAGCAGAAAAACGGAAACGGCAAGCTGCTTTACCTGAACGATCTCAGGGCGAAGAAGCCCTCGGACCTGATAAAACTTAGCAGACAGGCCGGCATTGAAGATACCGCCAGAATGGCGAAACAGGATCTTATCTATTCCCTGCTCAAGGCACAGAGTGAAAGCCATGGTTCCATAATAGCCGAAGGGGTGCTTGAGATCTTGGCCGAAGGTTATGGCTTTCTGAGGTCTCCCAAATACAGCTATCTGCCTAGTCCGGACGACATATACGTTTCGAAATCCCAGATAAGATCTTTCAGCCTGAAAACCGGGGACACGATAAAAGGCCTTGTGAGACTCCCGAGAGAAGGGGAGAAAAACCTGGCCCTTCTCAAAATAGAGGAGGCAAACTACGACTCTCCCGAGATATGCAGGCAGAGAACGCCTTTTGAGGGACTCATCCCCCTTCACCCGGAAGAGAAAATAGATCTTGAATATGAAAAAGATGAGTTCTGCTCAAGGGTGATGAATCTTTTCGTGCCCGTGGGGAAGGGGCAGAGAGCTGTGATAGTGGCTCCTCCCCGCACTGGCAAGACCATAATAATCCAGAGAATAGCCAATGCGATAACCGAGAATCACCCCGAAATTGAGCTTTTCGTTCTGCTCATAGATGAGCGCCCGGAGGAGGTCACCGACATGCAGAGGTCGGTCAAGGGGGAAGTCGTGAGTTCGACTTTCGATGAACCGGCGCAAAGGCACATACAGGTTGCCGACATGGTGATCGAGAAGGCCAAAAGATATGTCGAGCACGGAAAGGATGTAGTTATCCTGCTCGACAGCCTTACCAGGCTTGCAAGAGCGAGCAACACGGTGACTCCCGCAAGCGGGAAAGTGCTCTCTGGAGGAATAGAGGCAAACGCTCTTCAGCGACCCAAGAGATTTTTCGGGGCGGCGAGAAACACAGAGGAGGGAGGAAGCCTTACCATAATAGCTACCGCCCTTATAGATACCGGAAGCCGCATGGACGAGGTTATCTTCGAGGAGTTCAAGGGAACAGGGAACATGGAAGTGTATCTTGACCGCCGCCTTGCGGAGAGAAGGATCTTCCCTGCCATAGATATTCAGAGATCGGGAACCAGAAAGGAAGAGCTTCTTATCGCGGAGTCCGAGCTTAACCGCATATGGCTTCTCAGGAAAATCCTCAACCCGATGAACACCACCGAGGCAATGGAATTTCTGCTTGACAAGCTCCGGGGGACCGAAAGCAACACGGATTTTCTCAACATGATGCACCAGTAAGACCCTCTGGTGCCTGAACCGGTTCGGAAGAACCGCCATGGCGAATCAATGCTCGGCGAGTTCTTCCACACAATCGTTGCCAGACAGTTCAGAGTGCTTCGCGATGGCGACCGTTTCTGGTACGAGCACAGCCTGTCACGGGACGAACTGGAAGAAGTAAGAAGTACGAAACTTGCCCACATTATCCGAAGAAACACCGACATTGACGATGAAATCGGAGATAACGTGTTTATAGTTATCTCCGAATAATCATCCCCTAATTTTTCCCACAAGGGAGTCCGGGCATTGCCGCTTCATGTGTAAGAAAAGAACAAATCCAATTTGTTTCCTGCAGTTTTATCGAAAATTCTTGACCCTGAACCGACTCTTGTAGTAAAGTGAAAACGAGGGTTTTTTACTAATTGCCGGTTATTAAATGCTGAGATTCAGGGCGGGGGATAATTGTCTTGAAGGAACCCGGCACGTTTAAGATTTTGTCTGGCTTGCACAAAAGGAGAGCGTTATGAGAGCTTCCACAAAGATGGTTTCCGCGGCAAAAAACAGAAGCGGACCAATGTTTTTTATATGCGCGCTGGCATTGCTTATTTTCTTCTCCGGTACAGTTCCCCTTGGCGCGCACGAGGCTGAAGGACATGTTGAGGGCTATAATGTCGAGGAGCATCCTTACACCACGACCGCCAGCGACGTCGATCCTGCGGACAGGGAAAGCGTTTACAACTTTCTCCTGCATGTGAGGGCCCACTTTAAGGATCCTCCCAGCCTTAACATACTCACAGCACTGAAGGAGCTGTCGTCGACGGAAGGTGGGGACTGGAGAAACGACACAACTTACCTTATACGGGTGAATGATTTTATACGAGCGAATGACAGAGCCAAGGTGATTTATCACGCATACTATCCTGTGACGCAAGACGGAAGCCTGGACGGTTCAAGCGTCGTGCGGAATCTTGTCAAGGTTGCGAACGAAAAGGAAGAAGGAGGCTGCGTTCCGTACACTCTTGACGGGGCGGACAGGTGGGCTTGCGCGGCTAAATTCAGGTCCGTGGGGTATAATCCCGCAACCAACGCTGTCTGGATCGTGGGTTTTCACCATGATTTCGAAGAAGTGTCTTTCGCCAAGAACACATGTCCCTACTACGTTCCCGGGACCAGTGCCATTGACGTAAAGGATACCAAGACCCTTAAGAAGTTTGTAGACGAATTCGCGGAACACTACAGGATGCAGAGAGAAATCGTGGGCGAGGGAATTACGATTGTGCAAAGGCACTGCTGGAGAGTGCTGCCCTGGAAATACGGTTCTATCTACCTGTTTATGGTATCTCATCCCAGCAACCGCGTGATTTTTAATGCAAATTCTCCGACGATTGAAGGCAGGAATATTTATGCTGAAGACGAAAACGGCTGCGTGGTCACGGAAGAGATAGACAGGGTAGTGGCGGGAGAAAAACAACAGTGCAAGAGTTTGGGGTACCTGAGCGAGGATGACAAGAAGGAAGCCTTTTTTGAATATCTCTGGGATGACCCGAACGTAGAGGGTGACGAAATCGACATCTATACCGAGTGTCCGAATGGTCCGCTTACCTGCACCCCGGGCAGGTCACACAAGGTGGGCTATGTTACAACAATTGAGTCTTCACATGGAGAAGGTGAGACGCGTGTCGTAGGTTCCGGATTTTATCCCGGGACGCGGGAGGACCGGGATGATGGTGACGGGTGCGCTATTGCAGGGGCCGGGCATAAAGTTCAGGGAGCCGTACTCAATCTGTTTTTGATAATCTCCGTACTGTTTTCCGCAGTTTGGGCAGGAAACCGCTACAGGGAGAGACGGACAGTTGGAAAAAAAGAAGGAGCCGGGAGAAGCGTGTTTACAAGCCTTTTCGTGAGCGCATTAGCATTGCTGGTTCTGTTCTCATGGGGAAGCAGCGCGGTTGCACACGAGGTGGGGGGGCATACCTATACCACTACTGCGGGAGAGGTTGACGAGGCGGACGAGGTAGACATGAAGGAATTCTTGCTGCACGCGAAGGCTCACTGGGCGGGCATTGAAACTTCCAGTGAGAACATAAAGTTCGAACAGAGCCTGACTGAGGAGGGGAGTGATTGGAATAGCGGCACCGTATACCTGATGGCGATAACTGAGGAGGGGACGATTCTTGTTCACGGGGAAGACCGGAGTGTGCAGAACGGGACATTGCTTCACTACAGGACAAACGAGTTCGGGGAACGGGAGAGCTTTCTTCACGAGGAAGTACAGGGACTTGTTGACGCGGCAAAGGGAGATGAGGAGGGGGGTTGCGTTAGATACGGTCACGAGGAAGAGGGAGAAGAGGATCATGGTATGAGGGTGGCGTGTGCGGTCAAGTTCAAACATCCCGTGTGGAACGCGAACAGCGAAAGCAACCTCATTCTGATAGCGGGATATCACCACGATCATGAGGAGCATGAAGATACGGAGATAAGTTTTGCCGGTATACAATGTCCGTACTTTGCGGAGGTAAGGAACGAATCACCTTTCTTCTTCCAGGGGATAAGCGCCAACGAGGTTGTGGACAACGAAACGCTAAAGGAGTTCGTAGACCAGTTTGCTATCCACTTTGAGGAGCAGGTGAGCTTGGCCGGGAGGGATTTGGCTGGGTTAGCCGTTATTCGTAACTGCTGGAGGGTGTTGCCGTGGAAGTATGAGGATAGCGGCACCTACATTTTTATAATGACAGAAGACAAGCTAGTGTTTTTCAACGGGTTGGACCCCGCGCTTGAGAACGGCACTTTGAATCCGGAAGATGAAAATGGTTGCCTAATCGGGGATGAGGTGGTGAATGTGGCGCTTGAAGGTCCGGACGCGAGGCAATGCAAGGACTTGGGATTGCTGCCGGAGAGTTCCGAGGGTTTTATAGAGTATCTGTGGAACGATCCATTGAATCCGGATGACGATATAGACGTATTTACGGAGTGTCCGAACGGTCCGCGCACGTGTTCTCCCGGGACAACGCCAAAGGTGAGTTATCTTGTGTCTGTAGATTTTTTGGGACAGAAATTTATAATCGGTTCCGGGTATCATCCTAGGAGCGGTGGAGATGATGGCGGCGGGTGTGCCGTTGCGGGGAGTGGCAGCGGGGTCAAGGGGGCGGTGTTCGGTCTGTTTTTGGTGGTATCGGTATTGTTCTCAGTGGTTTTTTGGAGAAACCGTTCTGCTAGATAAAAGGACATGATGGTTTGAGCGTGAAGAGCACCCTGAAAGGTCAAGCTCAGGACTGAAAATATCCGTTGGGAATTCTCCAGAACCTTTCTGAAAAACTGAGAGGGTAGAGGGCATGTGCCCGTAGAAGAGTTAATCCTTCCCGTTTAGTTTACCGTTCCGTACTCTTGCCCATGTCGGCTTTCTGCCTGACCCTGCGTAATCTGGGTTCTATAATCTTGCCCCTGCTCACCGTTAAGCCGTGTTCCGACAGGCACTTCTTGGCAAGGCGGAACACTCCTTCCGTTATTTGATGTCTCAGCAGAAAGTGGCGGAACTTGCAAATAGTACTCTCGTCCGGAATTCTCTGCATTGACACGCCGGCAAAGCGGCGCATGGACTCAATGTCATAAAGGCTTTCTTCCATTGCCGGGTCTGACAGACCGTACCATTGTTGCATCAGGTAAATTCGCAGCATAACCTTGGGCGGAACAGGTCGGCGTCCCCTGCGCGACTTCGGATATTTGCTTAGTATGGGTTCAAGCAGTGGTTCCCACGGCAGGATTTTGTCCATTTTTTCAAGGAACCGCTGTCTGCGGGTTATTTTCTTTTTGTTTTTGTAGGCTAAATCAGAAAAACTGGGCTTGTTCGGCATTGCCCCCGTCCTCACTTCTCCATAATACTATACCACAGCGGCTCGATTGAGATTTATCGCATTGAGTTAGGCCCTTAAATAGTACATACTTAACGCTTAAGTCTGGTTATGAACATGAGCGAACCCAAAGACAGCCAGCTTGACTTAAGCGAGAAAGGAAGAGGGGGCGAGTCCCTTGACAGGAGGCTTTTCATGCAGTTTCTGGGTTTCGGGGGTATTGATCCGGTGCTTGAATCCCTTTTGGTTCGGGATCTTGAGAATTCTTCCTTAGCGGCGGTTCTTTATTCGGACGTAAATGATTACAAAGGCGCAGGCCTTTTGACCATGAGCGAGACTCCCGAATTTTTCGTCACGGAACTCAGGCAATTTCTCTCTGACTCCTCTTTTGCCACACTTAAGCCGAAGCCTGAGTACACGATGCTCGGAAGGACGTACTCGCTCGGTTATGAAAAGGAACTCGAAAGAACCCTGATTTCGGGCCCGAAGCAGAAAATCTTTGACCCGGAACTTGTCTGGGCCATATGGTATCCGCTCAGGAGGGCTAAGGCCTTTGAAACCCTCCCTTACGAGGAGCAAAGAGCTGTTCTTGGGGAACACGGCAAGGTAGGGTTTCAGTTCGGGGATGCGGGATACGCAAAGGACATCCGTCTTGCGAGCCACGGTCTTGACAAAAATGACAATGATTTCGTGATAGGGATTCTGGGCAGAGATCTCTATCCTCTTTCCGCACTGGTGGAGAGGATGAGAAAGACGCGGCAGACTTCAAGGCACCTTGAAAGCCTAGGACCGTTTTTTATCGGCAAAAAACTGTTTTCAACCGGACAGGCCATATGAAAGAGGGTACTGAACTTCTATCAGGGCTTGGAACCCATATCGATCTGGAGATTGCGGTCCCGGTCGCTATAGCAGTCGCCGTACTTGCGGCGGCTTATTTTCTTTTCAGGAAGAAAGAAGTTGCGCCGGAGACCGTGGCGCAGCAGCAGCCCGAGGCCGTTTCCGCTGAACCTGAAGAGGTGGAGCCACCGCCCGAATCCCCCGCTCCGGAAGCCGCACCCGGGCAAGTTGTCGAGACTGAACCTGAACCGCAGTTTACCGCGCCCGAACCTGTAGCGGTGGAAGAAGATGTTGTGACGCCGCCTGCGGATTCCGTACCTGTTGCTGAACCGATCGAGATTTCCGAAGGGCCGATTTCCCCTGAAGAAACTGAAGCTGAACCCGAAGAACCGAAAGCTGAAGAGGAACCGGAGGAAACCAAGGTTCCCGAAGAGCCGGAGGAGGAAGTTGTTGCGGAAGAAAAAGAAGATGATACGGAAGGGGATTTCTTCTCGAGACTCAGCTTCGGACTTTCCAAAACTCGCAGGGGGATTCTTCAGAATCTTGAGCATGTTTTTTCATCCGGAAAAATTGATGACGCAGCCTGGGATGAGTTCGAGGAGGTACTCATAATGTCGGATATGGGAGTTGCGACCACCGCGAAGCTGCGAGAGAAAGTCTCATCTGCTGTCGGGGCAGGGGATGGTGGAGACATGGAGAAAATAAAAAGCCTTCTTGAAAAAGAGATCCTCGACATTCTAAGGGGAGTCGAGAGTCCGGTAGTTGAGCTTTCCGCCAAACCGACGGTTTTCATGGTGGCGGGAGTTAACGGCGTCGGGAAAACTACTTCCATAGGAAAAATCGCCAACAGGTTCACACGGGAAGAAAAAAAGGTAATGGTAGCCGCCGCCGACACATTCAGGGCGGCTGCGGTTGAACAGCTAGGGGTGTGGGCGGAACGGGTGGGAAGCGATTTTCTTCGCGGCCAGACCGGGGCGGACCCCTCCGCCGTAGCTTACGATGCGGTAAAGGCGTCAGTTTCAAGGGGTATTGACTTGCTTATAATAGATACCGCCGGGCGGGTTCACACGAAAACGGGGCTTATGGACGAACTCAAGAAGCTGAGGAGAGTGATAGCACGTGAACTCGAGGGAGCCCCCCATGAAACTCTCCTTGTCGTTGATGCCACTACTGGGCAGAATGCCGTGGAGCAGGCTAGGGTTTTTGGCGAGGCAATCGGGGTGACCGGTATAGTGCTTACTAAGCTCGACGGGACCGCCAAGGGGGGAATAATAGTGGCAATAGCGGAACAGTTAGGTCTTCCTGTGAAATACATAGGAGTTGGGGAGGGTCTCGGGGACCTGCGCGAATTTGACGCCGAACAGTTCACAAGGGCGCTCTTCACATCGGACAAGGAGGCTTTGCACTAGATTTTTTGATGTCCGCTCGAGATGACAGGGAATTTATGAAAAAAGCCCTGAGGCTTGCCCTCAGGGGAGAAGGGTGCACCAGTCCCAATCCCATGGTCGGTGCTGTCTGCGTAGTTGGAGGACGGATTGTGGGCCGCGGCTACCATAAAAAAGCTGGGTCCCCACATGCGGAAATAGAAGCATTCTTAGATGCCGCCCAAAAGGGAATTTCTCTTAAGGATGCTACGCTTTACGTGACACTTGAACCCTGCTGTCATACCGAAAAGCTTACTCCTCCGTGTACCGACGCCATAATAGCCTCGGGCATATCAGATGTTGTTGTGGGAGCCATCGATCCTAACCCGAAAGTAAGCGGAGAAGGGGTGGACAAGCTCCGTAAAAACGGGATAGCGGTAAGAACAGGCGTGCTCGAGAGGGAATGCGCGGAAATAAACGAGTTTTTCAACAGGCACGTCGTTTCGGGGCTTCCCTTCGTAATCTTAAAATCCGCCTCGACCATTGATGGCAAGATAGCTTCCGCAACAGGTGATTCCAAGTGGATAGGGAGCCTAAGGCAGAGAAAAATGGCCCATCGTCTCAGAAAGAAAGTGGACGCAGTAATTGTCGGGATAAACACGGTGCTTACGGATGATCCGGGACTTGACGTTCGACTCGTTAGGGGAAACGTTCGGCAGCCGGTTCCGGTGATTATGGATTCAAAGCTCCGTATTCCACCCGAAGCGAAGATTTTCAGCACTCATCCACGCTCCATAATAGCCACTACGGAGAGGCCGGGGAAGCTTAAGGAAAAGAAGTTTCGTGAACTTGGTGCCGAGATCCTGAGATTAAAATCCGATTCAGCGGGCCATGTGTCTGCAGCGGACCTTCTTAATGAACTCGGGGCCATGGGAATGTGCGGAGTTCTGGTTGAAGGTGGGAGCAGGGTGGGGGCCTGTTTTCTCCGTGAGGGCCTGGTTGACAAGGTAGTTTTCTTTTACTCGCCAAAGATTATCGGAGGTGACGGGATGAGCATGATCGGGGACCTTGGAAAGCAATCGATTGAGGAAGCGATCAATATCAAGAATATTAAGGTCAGAAGGTTCGGCGATGAAATGATGATAGAGGGTTACATATGAGGGTAGGGCTTATGGGCGGCTCGTTCGACCCTGTGCATGCGGGTCACCTGAGGGCAGCCGAGGAGATAAGCGAAAAACTGAAGCTTGACGAGGTGGTCTTCATTCCGACTCTTGTCTCTCCTCATAAAAGTTCAGAGACCATGGCCTCCCCCTCCCACAGGTTCAATATGCTTAACCTCTCAGTAAAACGTAATCCCCGTTTCAGGGTTTCCGACATGGAACTCCGCAGGGAACCTCCTTCCTACACTATCGATACCCTCAGAGCGCTTAACGAAAGCAATCCGCAAAACCAGCATTATTTTATAATGGGTTGCGAACTTTTTGCGGAAATAGACATGTGGAAAGATTTCTCGGAGCTTTTTAACTACTCAAGCTTCGTTGTTCTTCGCCGACCCGGTTACGACTTTGCTGATTCCACCAGTCCAATTCCTCTTGCCCTCGAAAATGACTTTCGATATTCTTACAATGACAGGGGTATGGATGTTTTTGCTCACAAAAGCTCAAATGAGCTGTTTTTCGTAAATATCGCCGGTATAAGGGTTTCTTCCACGGAGGTCAGGGAACTCGCGCGCCGGGGCAACTCCCTCAGGTATCTGGTCGCGCGGGAAGTGGAGGGATACATAGCGGAAAACGGCCTATACCAGCTGGAGGAAAAACCATAGAGCCCAAGGAAAAAGCCTTGTTTGTCGCCCGAGCCGCCTGGGAGAAGAAGGCGGAGGATCCCGTAATTCTGGAAATTAGGGAGAAAAGCGACGTGGCGGATTATTTCGTTGTGTGCAGCGCGAACTCCGACAGGGGAGTGCGGACCATAGTGGAGAGCGTTGAACGGGAACTTAAAAAACACGGAGTAAAAATATTCGGGACCGAAGGTGTCTCCGAAGGCCGATGGGTGCTGCTTGACCTCGTGGACGTGGTTCTCCACGTGTTCTACCGGCCCGTCCGGGAATTCTACGACATTGAGGGGCTGTGGATCGATACCCCGAGGGTGGATCTGCCCTTCCTTAAGGAAGGGCAGATCCGAGGTTGTCTGACACCGCCCGGCGTGTTCTTAGCGGGCGATTCTTTCTCTTCTTCTGACGAAAGTTGGTATGTCTAGGTCTTCCTCTATATCGGGGCTGTACGGCTGTTCCGAAATTATATCGGTCGCCCTTTTATCGATGTAATCTTCTATCCCGGTCGCGACCACGGTGATTTTTACGAAATCCTTGGCCTTTTCATCGAAGACCAGACCGAAAATCAGGTCGATATCGCCGTTTGCCCTTTCCCTCACGTGACTGCACGCTTCGTTCAGTTCCTCAATTCCGAAATCCTCCGAAGCCGTTACGTTCATCAGTATCCCCTTGGCTCCAGCAATGGATACATCCTCGAGAAGAGGACTTGTTATGGCCATCTGCGCTGCCTGAGTCGCCCGGTTCGGACCCTGTGCGAACCCGGAACTCATAAGGGCTTTGCCTCCGTGATTTGCCATTACGCTTTTCACATCGGCAAAATCGACATTGATGTATCCAGTTCCCGTAACGATGTCGGAAATTCCCTTTACCGCTTGGTAAAGAACTTCGTCCGCCTGACGAAAAGCGTCAAGAATGCTGACCTTGTGTATGGCCGCAAGCTTGTCGTTGGGGATCACAATCAGCGTGTCGACATATTTGTCCAGCTCCTCAATTCCGTAGTCGGCTTTTTCCCTTCTTGCAATTCCCTCGAATTCAAAGGGCCTTGTGACTATAGCCACGGTGAGAATATCCCTCTCCTTGCATACTTGGGCGATTACGGGAGAAACGCCAGTACCGGTTCCGCCTCCCATTCCTGCGGTTATGAAAACCATGTCGGCCTCTCCGAGAACCTCCGCTATCTTCTCTCTGTCCTCAAGAGCGGCTTCCTTTGCAATCTGGGGATTTCCCCCAGAACCGAGGCCCCTAGATATACTTTCTCCTATCTGGAGTTGCGTCGGCGCCAGTGATTTGCTCAGATCCTGGAAATCCGTGTTTACGGAAACGAACTCCACTTCTTTAAGTCCTCTACTTATCATGGTGTTCACGGCGTTTCCGCCAGCCCCACCTGTTCCTACAACCTTGATTTTGGCTCTGCCTAAGCCACCTTCAACATTCTCAATCCTAAAACTTGCCATATGTTTATCCCTCCGGTTGGATTTTTCCTTTAAAAAAATTCGTTAAACCATCCTTTCATTCTCGTAAAAACATTTTTCTGCGTCAGCACCCCTGCCGGGATGTCGGATTCTTCATTTAAACTTGCATATTTGACCAACCCCACCCCGGTTGAGTATATGGGGTCGGTGATAATGTCCGTGAGACCGTTTACGTCGCGGGGTATACCGATGCGAACCGGCATGTCGAGTACCTGCTCGGCAAGAGTCGCCATCTCCTGCATCTTGCTGCTCCCTCCCGTGAGCACCACCCCAGCCGGAAGCATGCCGATGAATCCCTGCTTTAAGAATTCTTTTTTTATCAGAGTAAAGATCTCCTCCATTCTCAATTGGATTATCGTCGTAAGGTCTTTTTTCAGAATACGCTTGGGCTCGCGTCCCGAAGCGCTTTTTACCTCTATTCTGTCGTCGCTTATCATTTCATTCGGCTTGGCTGTGGCCACGCCGTGATTTTCCTTTAGCCTTCTTGCCTCGGGGAGTGGCACGGAGAGTCCGAACGCGATATCCCTGTCGAGATGGTCTCCCCCGAGGGTGATGCTTTCGGTATATTTGACGCTTCCGTTTATAAACACCGCTATATCACAGGTGCCTCCTCCGAAATCTATCATCGCTACCCCAATTTCTCTCTCGTCATGCGTAAGAACCGCTTCGCTTGAAGCTATCTGCTCAATTACCATGTCAACGGAACTCATCCCCGACATCTCTATGCATTTTATGATGTTGCGGGCCGCGGTCACGTCCCCCGTGACTACGTGGACGTTTGCCTCAAGTTTTAATCCGTGGATACCGACCGGATCGTTTATGCCGCTTTCCCTGTCAACCGTGTATTCCTGCGGGATGGCGTGGATAATTTCCCTTTCCGCCGGAATCAAGAGGGCGTTTGCCGACTCTATGACTCTATCGATATCCTTGGGGGTCACCTCCTTTTCCCGCAGGGTGACCATTCCGTGCCCGTTCATTCCTTTTATATGCCCGCCCGCTATTCCTACTATGACCTCCTTTATCACATGTCCGGACATGTGTTCGGCTTTCTCGACTGCGTTTTGTATGGAGTCCACGGTTTTCTCTATGTTGACCACTACCCCCCTTTTGAGCCCGTGGGAGGGGTGGTTACCGACGCCGATTATCTCGGTTTCGCCGCTTGGATCGGATTCTCCAACCACTACGGAGACTTTTGTTGTTCCTATGTCGAGACCAACTATCGGTAGCGAGCTGTTTTTTCTCTGTGCCATTTCGTGATGTTAGGAATCGTAGCCTATTACGCCTACCTCGCCCGAGCTTATGTCTATGTCTTTTTCCACTAGGTTGTTCTTGCGCGAGTGAACTATTATCCTCTCAACCTTGTGCCACTTGCTTTTCATGTTGTTTTTCCCGAAGGTTACGAACCTGCGGTCAAGGGTTAAGAGCTTGATGCCGAAGTTTTCTTCTACTACTACCTCCGAAATCTCCGACCAGCCAAGAGCCGGACTTGACTTGGAGAGGTTGAGAATCTCGATTGCTTGGAGCATGAGACCTGGACTGACTTCCTCTTTGCTTGAGATAACCGGAAAATCAAGACCTTGCGACGGTTCTGCTAGGCCTAGCCGTTTTCCCGTTACGTCTATGTAGTGTGGCTTAGCCCCCTCCTGGGCCACTATGCAGAAAGGTTCGGTTTCGTAGATCTCAACTTTTATTTTTCCGTGAAGAAGCTTCTTCACCCGCACTTCGCTTACCCATGGATTCTCAAGGATCTCCTGCTTTGCTTTGGAAGTGGGAAACAGCATGGATGTTGACCCGGCTCTTATTCCGGAGCGTTTTATGATTTCCGAGGAACTTATCTTGCTGTTTCCTGTGATGACAACCTCCTTTACGGTAAGATGCTCCGACGGTTCTATTGCGAAAAGAGCAATTCCGCAAACCGAGAAGAAAAAGACCGCCGATATTCCCTTTGTCAGCATGTTCATGTGGCTCTCGCCTCCTTGCCCATTATTTCGACTTCGGGCTCAAGAGTTATGTTCCGTTCTTCCAACGCGGCTTCCCTCGCTTTCTCGATGAGCGTGATGATATCGTCGGCTTTTGCCCTGTTGAAGTTCACGATGAAATTCGCGTGGATTTCCGAGAACTTGGCTCCGCCGACGCAAAGCCCCTTGAATCCCAGCCCCTCGAGCAATTCTCCCGCACTGACCGTGGGCGGGTTCTTGAAGACCGAACCCGTGTTGGCCATTTTTACGGGCTGGGTCCTGTTTCTGTAAGCGAGGTACTGTCTCACGTTCTCCTCGCTTTTCTTCCTGTCTCCTTCGCGCAGTTCGAACACGGCTTTCGTGACTATGGCGCCCTCGGGCAGGTTGCTTTTCCTGTACTCGAAATTTACCTCCTCTCTTGACAGTTCTTTTTCCTCACCCTCGTGCCATACGTAAACTTTTTTTACCGCGTCCTTTATCTCTCCCCCGTTTGCGCCGGCGTTCATGTATATGCTTCCTCCGACCGTTCCAGGTATACCGGCGGCGAACTCGAACCCTGTGAGTCCGAGGCGGATCGATCTGTTCATTATGGATGAGAGCATTGCGCCGCATTCGGCTTCGACGCGCGTTCCGTCTATGCGTACTTCCTTTAGCTTTCTCGTGCTTATGACTACGCCGTCTATTCCCTGCTCGGTTATTATGGTGTTGGAACCGGCTCCGAGCACGGTGACTTTCTCCCCTGACTCGTGGCAGTGCCTTAGCAGTTCAAGGAAACTTTTCATGTTCTGTGGATACACGAGGCGTTTCGCCTCTCCACCGACTTTTATGTACAGGTATTTCCTCATCGGGTAGTTGTCCAGTATTTCAAGGTCGCTGTTTTGAGTTGAGTCGTTCATACGATCCGTTCTGCGATCCTGTCCCCGTACTTCCAGACGTTCCCGGCGCCCGAGGTAAGCAGGATATCCCCTTTTTTGAGTTCGTTTGCCATGCGGTCCACGAAAGCATCGGGGTCATCCACGTGACGTGCGTTCGAGTTGCCCGCTTTCTTTATGTCTTCGACTAGCTTTTCTGAAGTTATTCCCTTCACCGGTTTTTCCCCGGCGGGATATATATCAAGAACGTATAGGTGTTTTATTTTTCCTAAAACCCTGACAAAATCGTTGTAAAGAAGCTTTGTCCTAGAAAATCTGTGGGGCTGGAAGAGAAGAATCGGTTCTTGGGAAAACGCTGCCTTAAGAGCTTCTATAGTGACTTCCAGCTCACTCGGGTGATGCCCGTAATCGTCTATTATCTTTACACCTTTCTTCTCACTTTTCAACTGCAGTCTTCTTTCCGTGCCCTCAAAGGTCGCAAGACCCTCTTTTATCTTCTCGAAACTGAAGCCGAACTCCATTCCCACGGCTATTGCGGCCAGGGAATTTAGGGCGTTATGGGCTCCCAGAGTGCTGAGATCCACCTCTCCGAGCAGGTAACCTCCGTATGTTACTTCAAACGATGTCCGCAGCTTGGAAAAGCGTATGTTCTCGGCCATTAGATCCGCGGGGCTGTTTATTCCGTAAGTCAGTATTTTTTTGTTGAATTCCCTGCTTATCCTTGCGGTTCTCGGACAGTCGGCGCATGTTACCGCGAGTCCGTAGAAGGGGATTTTGTGCAGGAAGTTGGAGAAGGCAAGCTCGAGGGCCTTCATGTCTCCGTAGTAATCAAGGTGCTCTTTGTCGATATTTGTGAGCACCGTGACGACCGGAGAGAGTTTTTCGAATGATCCGTCGCTCTCATCGGCTTCCACTACCATGAAACGTCCGGTTCCAAGGTGGGCGTTTGAGTCTATGGTCCGCAGCTTTCCTCCTACCACTATGGTTGGATCGGCACCGCAGTGGGAAAGCACCGACGCTATCATGGAGGACGTGGTGGTTTTTCCGTGGCTTCCGGCTACTGCGATGCCGAACTTGAGTCTCATCAGTTCTGCGAGCATTTCCGCCCTGGGTATGAGGGGAACCCTGGCCGCGGCGGCGGCGATCATCTCGGGATTGTCCTTCCTGATGGCCGATGAGTATACGACCACCTCGCTCCCCTTGATATTCTCCGAGCTGTGACCCGTGTGAACGACGGCTCCCAGAGAAGCCAGCCGTCGGGTTATCTGGGTTTCCGCGAGATCGGAACCGCTTACCTCAAGACCCATGTTGATCAGCACTTCGGCTATGCCGCTCATTCCTATGCCGCCTATACCGATGAAATGAACTTTCTTTATCTTGCCGTACATTCGATTACCCGATTATATCCTCGATTTCGTTTACAATTTCCCGGGCGGCGTGTGGCCGCGCGAGTTTTCTCGAGTTTTCCGCCATGCGATCGAGGGTTTCCTGCTCAAGGGTTTTCTCAATAACCGCGCAAAGACCTTCGACCGAAAGTTCCTTTTCCTCAACCACCGTTGCCGCCGCGTTTGACTCTAGGATCCTGGCGTTTTTCAGCTGGTGGTCATGCGTGGAGGAGGCAAGCGGGATCAGTATTGACGGTATGCCGAACGCCGTTATCTCGGACAGCGTTCCGGAGCCGGCCCTGCAGATCACGAGATCCGTTTTTTCATATATCCGCGACATGTCGTCTGTAAATCCGAACACTTCGGCCGAAATGCCGAGCTGACGGTAGGTTTCCCTCACGTTTTCTGTGTGTGCTTCCCCGGTCTGATGGGTCACGTCTACCCGGGTGCCGAGTTTTGCCAGTGACTGGGGAACGATTTCGTTCAGTTTCCGTGCTCCCTGGCTTCCTCCGAGTACGAATACGTTTCGCTGGGCGCTTTGGCGGGCTTTCTTCTCCACGGCCCCATGTGCGAGATCACGTCTTATGGGATTTCCGGTGAGCACGGTTTTTTTAGCCGGAAGATGCTCTTTGCTTTCTTCGAAAGTTATGAATATCTTGCCGACGAACCTCGAGAGGATTCTGTTGGCAAGCCCCGGGACGCAGTTCTGTTCGCAAACGGCGGTCGGAATGGAACTTATCGAGGCGCAAAGCAGGGTAGGTCCGGATGCGTATCCACCGACTCCTATAACTACATCGGGCCTGAAATCCCTGAGTATCCTGAGGGAACTCAGCATCGCTCCTAGTATTGAAATCACCGCTATCACCTTCTGGGAGAAACTTTTCCCTACAATTCCCCTTGATTTTATGAATTCGACTCTATATCCCTTCTCTCGAAGAATCCTTTTTTCGATTCCCTGTTCGGTGCCCACGAACATGACCTCGTTTCCGCTGTTTCTCTCAAGTATTTCCTCCGCGATTGATATCGCGGGAAAAACATGTCCTCCTGTTCCTCCTCCGGCTATTATCACTCTCATCGTTCCTTAGCACTGAATCTAGAAACGCTCAGGATGATTCCGAACGCCGCAAGCGTCGATACAAGAGAGCTTCCTCCGTAGCTTACAAGAGGCAGCGTCAGCCCCGTGGTGGGGAAGAGGCCGACCGCAACTCCCATGTTGAGCGCCGCCTGGAGCGTTATGAGCGCCGTGAAACCGAATACCATGTATCTTGAGAAAGGATCTTCCGCCCGCATGGATATCCTTACGCACCTTCCCAGAATCATAAGAAAAAGCACGATTAGCGTCATTACCCCTATGAATCCGAATTCCTCGCCTATTATCGAAAAGATGAAATCCGTGTGGGCCTGGGGAAGGAAAAGCAGTTTCTGGGAACTGTTTCCGAGCCCGCTTCCGTATATTCCGCCGAGACCGAAAGCCATGAACGACTGAACAGCTTGGTATCCCGAGCCGAGGGGGTCTTTCCACGGGTCAAGAAAGGACATTATTCTCTCCATTCTGTAACCCTCTTTGATGATAGCCAGTACGAGCAGTCCCACGGCCCCGATTCCGATGCTGAGCAGGTGCCGGAGTTTTGCTCCTCCGACAAAGAGCATTATGAAAAGAATTGCCAGAACGAGGAAAGAGGTTCCGAGGTCTGGCCCGGCCAGGATAAGTCCCACGTAGGCGCCACCGGCAAGCAAGGGAGAAAAGATGCCGATCCAAAAACTGTCCATCTTGTCCTCCTTCTTGAACAAGAAGTGCGCCATGTAGATGACCAGCATGTACTTGCAGAGCTCAGACGGCTGAAACGAGAATCCCCAGACCGAAATCCACCTTCTTCCCCCGCCGACTTCCTTTCCTATCTCGGGCAAAAGCACGATTACGAGTAAAGCGAGTCCGAGCAGGTAACCCGGGTAAACCAGCTTTCTTACAAAAGACGGCTTCACGTGCATCAATGTCACCATGGCCGTTATTCCAACGAGAAGATATATGACGTGGAATTTGAGAAACCGCATCGAGTTGTTATAGGTTTCAAGCGAGTATATGGAGCTTGAGTTGTATACGGCCACCACCCCGATTCCCGCCACTATGAGGACGAGCCCGAGGAGCAGTACGTCAAAATCCCTGTTTTTGAAATCAAACACCTCTTACGACCTCCTTAAACAGATTTCCCCTTTCCTCGTATGAGCTGAACATGTCAAAACTTGAACACCCGGGCGAAAACAGGAGCGTGTCTCCGGCATTGGACAGTTCAAAAGCGTTTTGCGTCGCCTCTTTCAGGGAGTCCGCGCATGTTGTCTGCGCTAGGTCGCCCAGCTGGGCGCGCATTTTCTCTCTTGTCTCCCCTATCAGGACCAGGGCTTTTACCTTGCTTGCCACTGCGTCCTTAAGGCAGTTGTAGTCGATTCCTTTGTCCTTTCCTCCGGCAACCAGTATGATCGGTGAGGGGAGGCTCTCAATTGCTCTCAGAGTGGCAAATGGAGTTGTGGATTTTGAGTCGTTGTACACATCTACCCCCCTTGTTGTCAGCACGAATTCCATTCTGTGCGGAAGCGGGCGGAATTCGTTTATGCTTTTCTGCACCGGATCCCACTGACAGCCCAGCACTCCCGCAACGGCCACCGCTGCCATTATGTTTTCCTTGTTATGTTCTCCGACAAGCGCCGAGTTCCGAAGATAGAAGGAAAGTTCTCCGAACACTATTTCATCTTCCTTGCAGTAGACGTCGGTTTTCTCTTGCCCGATTCCGAAAGATATTTTTTTTGCCCTGAAGCTGTCCGAGCCCTTAAGCACCGCCGGATCGTCCGCATTGAATACTGCCCAGTCACTTTCTTTCTGGTTTGCGAAAAGCCCGAGCTTAGCCGCTTCGTATTCTTCCATGCTCGAATGGTGGTCCAGGTGGTTCGGTGATATGTTGAGGATTACCGCGACGTGGGGAGAGAAATCCTTTATTCCCTGGAGCTGAAAGCTGCTGAGTTCAAGCAGCAGGAAGTCGTATTCGTCGTCTTTTTCAGCTACCGATATAAGGGGCGTTCCTATATTTCCTCCCGTAAAGATTTTTATTCCGCTTCGTTTGAGCATTTCCGAGAGAAGGGACGTGGTCGTTGTCTTTCCGTTTGTTCCCGTTATGCCTATTACCGGTTTTGATAAGAAGTTCCACGCAAGCTCGATTTCGCTTATTATCGTTTTTCCCGCTACTCGGGCGTTCCTGATCTCGGGAAGATCGAACCTTACCCCTGGACTCAGTACTATCGTATCGGCCCATTCGAAGAATTTGGGCGCGTGAGTCCCGCAGCGGATTTCCACGCCTCCCGCCGCGAGTTTTTCCACCACGGGTCCGAGTTCCCCGGCTTCCCTCGAGTCTGTTGCTTTCACCGAGGCTCCTTTGGAGTGGAGGAATTTTGAAGTTTCTACTCCGGTTATCCCGAGCCCCACGATCAAGAATCTGTTTTCGTCGAGATCCATTTGGTCACCTTATCTTTAGACTTGAAAGAGCGAGAATAGAAAGAACCACGCATATTATCCAGAAACGCACCACCACCTTCGACTCTGCCCATCCGGCAAGCTCGAAATGGTGATGAAGGGGCGTCATCCTGAAAACTCTCTTGCCTGTAGAGCGAAACGAAATCACCTGGATTATCACCGAGAGCGTTTCCACGAAGAATATTCCCCCTGCCACTATCAGGAGTATTTCCTGCTTTATCATCAGGGCGCTGAATCCTATAGCCGCTCCCAGCGAAAGGGAACCCACGTCTCCCATGAACACCTCGGCCGGGTGGGAGTTGTACCAGAGAAACCCCAGGCATGCTCCTCCGACCGCCGCGAGAAAAATGGCCAATTCCCCGGCTCCCTGCACGTGCGGGATCTGTAGGTAGCTTGCAAACTGCAGGTTTCCGGCGAGATAGGCGAAGATTATGTAGGTGGTGGTTACGATAGCGATCGAACCTATGGCCAGACCGTCAAGACCGTCGGTGAGATTCACCGCGTTTGAGGAACCTACGGTGACCAGAAGAGCGAAAAGTATGTAGAGATACCCAAGATCCACAACTGCCTGCTTTATGAACGGAAACACCACCGAGGTCGAGGAATACACCGCGCTTTCACCGGCTCTCATGGACATTGAAAAACTTCCGCTTTCGTTCATGCAGAGAATGACCACGAAAGTCACGGCTATGAGCGTCTGGCAGAGAAACTTTACTCTTGCCCTTATACCTTTTCCTCTCTTTATCTTCATGAAATCATCGAAAAATCCCAGAATGGCAAAGCTTGCCGTGAACAGAAGCACGAGCATGACTTTGTCTATGAGGAAGTTCGTCCAGAGAAGGGATGAGATCATTATGGCCATTACGATGAATATGCCCCCCATCGTTGGAGTACCGGCTTTTACGCCGTGACTGCTGGGTCCTTCTTTGCGAATGGTCTCTTGGAACTGCGCCGCTTTTAGCAGGTCAATAAGCTTTTTCCCGAGGAAGACGCAGAGGACAAACGAAGTCAGCCCGGCCCCAAAAGAGCGGAAAGTTATATACTTGAAAACATTTAAGAAAATAAAGTCGTCTTTTAGAAGATGCAGAAAGTAGAGCATGATTTATTTTTCGTAAAGCATCTGTATTACCGTTTCCATCTTCATTCCCCGGGACCCCTTCACAAGCACCAGGTCGTCCTCTCGGCACGCGTCAAGAAGCAGGGCCGCTGCCTCCTGCGGGCTCTCCGCCACGTGACATGCCGTCTGCCCTCGTACGGACGATACAAGCGACCGGGAGAATTCTCCCATGGCTACTACCATATGAAGACCTAGCTTCGAGATATGTTCCCCGATCATTTGGTGTTCTTTTTCGCTGTTTTCTCCCAGCTCAAGCATGTCCCCAAGAACCGCTACCGCCTTCGCCTTGCCGCGCCGGTGGGCGACGAGTTCATCGAGCGCCGCGCGCATCGAGTCGGGATTTGCGTTATATGAGTCGTTTATGACTCTGAAGCCGAAAGGGGTACGGATAACCTCAAGGCGCATGGCGGAGGGAACGTATTTCTCAAGACCTGCCAGTATCTCGCTCATTCCGCATCCGAGAGAATACGCAAGAGCGGAGGAGGAAAGGGCATTTGAAACATTGTGAGTTCCTATTCCCCTTATTCTCGCTCTGGCGGACTGCTTGCCTATGTGTATCGTGAATTCGATGGACTCCATTTCCTCGTGGCTGATGTCGTCTGCCCTTATGAAAGCCTCCGGAGAGGCAACCCCGTACGTGACCTTCCGGCAGCGCACGCGGGCCGCTATCTTCTCCACCCAGGGATCGTCAATGTTTACGCAGAAAGTGTTTTCCTCTCCGAAGTTTTCAACCAGTTCTCCTTTAGCCCTTGCGACTCCTTCCAGGTTTTTCATTCCCTCCAGGTGAGCTTTTCCTACAGTGGTGATCGTTCCCACATCGGGCGAGGCGATATCCGCGAGGGTTCTTATTTCTCCGAAAGAGTTCATCCCCATCTCGAGCACGCAGAAATCGTGGCTTTTCTCCAGTTTCAGAAGGTTGAGCGGAAGACCTATCTGATTGTTTAGGTTGCCGTGGGTGCTGAGCACGCTGCCTGATACGGACAGTATGCTGTGGGTCATGTTCTTGGTTGTAGTTTTTCCGTTCGAACCCGTAATGGCGGCGACTTTCAGGTCGGGAAACGAATTTCTCCAGTGTCTTGACATCTCGAGGAGGGCTTTTTGCGTGGATTCGACTTTTATTATCGCACCGCAGTTGCGTTTTGAGTCCTGTATTTGCGGGTATTTTTCCACTATCGCTCCCGCGGAGCCTTTTTCAAAAGCCTCGGCGACGTAATCGTGCCCGTCAAAATTGGGCCCCTCTATGGCGACGAAGAGCTGGTTTTTCTCTATATTTCTGGAATCGATGGAGACCCCCGAAGCTCCAACCGGCATCTTGCCGCCGACGAGGCTCCCTCCCGTGGAATTTAACAGAAAGTCAAGGCTGAATCTCAAAGTTCTCTCCTTTCCCTGGCTTCAAGGTGTTTTTCTGCGATCTCCCTGTCGTCAAAATGAATTTTCTCAGTGCCGATTATCTGGTAGTTCTCATGACCTTTTCCCGCTATAAGGACCGTGTCTCCAGGTACGGCCTTATCCACGGCGTTCTTTATGGCTTCCTCCCTTTCGGTTATTACCACTACCCCCGGGTCCTGGGGGTCTACCCCCTCGGTCATATCCTCTATTATCCTCTCCGGATCCTCCGTTCTGGGGTTATCCGAAGTCACTATCAGCATGTCCGAATACCTGCGTCCCACAGCAGCCATAAGGGGGCGTTTTCCCCTGTCTCTGTCCCCTCCGCAACCCACGACAGTGATGAGTCTCTGAGCACAGAAAGGTTTCAGACACGCAAGCACGTTCTCAAGCGCGTCAGGGGTATGGGCGTAGTCCACAAAAACATCTATTCCCAGGCTGCTCTCAATTTTCTCGAGCCTTCCAGGGATGCGCCTGAGTTCACTCAGCGCTCTCCCGGTTGTCCCTGGGGACGAACCGAGAGAGAGGAGCGTTCCGGCTGCCGCCATCATGTTATAGAGGTTGTGTTTCCCCATGAGTTTTGAATCAAGTTCCACCTTGCCCCACGGGGTGGCCAGCGTGGCCTTTATACCTCCAGAATCAAGCGTGAAATTCTCCGCGAATACGACTGAGTCTTTTTTTTTCGTGGAAAACGTTATTTTCTGACTTTTTTTCGAGGCGGATATCCTGTTTGCGAAAGGGTCATCCGCGTTTATTACCGAAAACACCTCTTTTTTTGCGCTTTTTTCGAGAATTTCCGAGAAAAGCCTTTCTTTCGCCCTGAAGTAATCTTCAAGCGTCTTGTGGTAGTCCAGGTGATCCTGGGTGAGGTTCGTGAATATCGCCGCGTCGAAGTGACATCCGTCAACTCTTTTTAGATCAAGGGCGTGCGAGGACACTTCGACCGTGACGTTTGTCACTCCTGCGTCTTTCATTTCACGCAACATGCCCATAAAAGCTATGGGATCAGGTGTTGTAAGGGATGCAGGTTCGGTCTTACCCCTGTATCTGTTTTCTATTGTTCCCAAGAGACCCGTGTTTACCCCATCGGCTTTCCAGCCGGTTTCTATCATGTGAGACACAGTGGTTTTCCCGTTTGTCCCCGTCACCCCAACGACCTTCATTGCAAGGGAAGGGTGATCATGGAAATTGGAGGCGACGATGGATGCCGCAGCCCTAGAGTCGCTCGTTTTCGCAAAGGGAACTCCGAGGTCCGGAATTTCCGCTGAAATCTCCTCAAGCAGAAGCGCCACCGCTCCCTTTTCTACCGCGGAGGCGACGTAATTGTGCCCGTCGGTGACTTTGCCCCTGATGGCAATAAAAAGAGACCCCGGTTCCACGTTCTGCGAGTTGAGAGTTATTCCCGTAATTTCCGTATCTCCCGGATTCTTGGATCCAGTTATAGTTTCGATTCCCGCGTTTCTCAGAACATCCGCTAATCTCATATGTTCTGCTTGAGGGTGAAAGTGCAGTCCGTTCCCCTTCTTATCTTTTTCCCTGAAGGTGGATGCTGGCTGACCACGTAGCCGTTTCCTATGAACCTGACCGACACTTCCTCTTTTTCCGCCCACTTCATGACGGCTCTTGCGCTTTTGTTCACCATGTCCGGCATGACCATTTTTTCGAGCTTTTCCTTATCTGGAGGTATTTGCATGTAGAACAGGACTTTTTCAGTTATGGACTTGAAAATGGGCGCTGCGACTACCCCTCCGTAGTTATGTTTTCTGGGGTTCTCGACGATTACGACGAGGGCAAGACGTGGGTCATCAGCAGGGGCGAAACCGATAAATGACGAAAGATATCTGTTTTCGTAGTAAGTGCCGGTCCGCGGATTAGGCATTTGCGCCGTGCCTGTTTTTCCCGCGACTCTGTAGCCGGGAATGCTGGCGTTTTTGCCCGTGCCGTTTTCCACTACTTGTTCAAGGATTCTGGTGACCTTAGAAGCCGTATCGTAGGAGATGACTCTTTTTACAGATTCCGGGCTTCTTTCCATGAGAACCTTGCCCTCGGGTGAGACTATCTTCTTCACGATATAAGGCTTCATCAGATATCCGCCGTTTCCGATACTCGAAAGCGCGGTTGCCAGCTGGATTGCCGTTACCGATATTCCCTGTCCGAACGATATTGTTGCCAGTTCTATATCTCCCCAGTCCCTTAGGCTCTGTATTCTCCCTGTGGCTTCCCCGGGAAGGTCTACTCCAACCGTTTCTCCGAAACCGAAATTCCTGAGCGAATCGTGAAGTTTTTTCTTTCCTAAGGTCTCCCCCATTTTCCAGGCGCATATGTTGCTTGAATACGTGATGGTCTCGGAAACCGTCAGGATTCCGTGGCCGTGCACGTCTTTTATTATTTTCGGGCCGATTCTCTTCTTTCCGTTTTCACAGTCATACTCGGTATTCTCATCCCCCATTTTTTCTTCAAGAAGAGTCGCCGCCAAAAATACCTTCAGCGTGGAACCGGGCTCGAAGGACATCCACACGGGGAGATTCTTTCTCGTTTCCTGAGAAAACTCGCCGAAGCGGTTAGGATTAAAAAACGGATAGGAGGCCATGGAGAGTATCTCACCAGTTTGAGGATTCATCAGGAGGGCGGCTCCCCTATCCGCTTTCATTTCCTTTATGCCTTTCTCGAGCGCAGTTTCCGTCATGTGCTGTATATTGGAATCCACGGTAAGCAGCACATCGCTTCCCTTCGTAGACTGTTCTTTCGCATTCAGCAGGACATCGGATATCCTATTTCCCCTGCCGTCGGTTCTGATCCTCACCGTGGCTGGTTTGCCGGCAAGCATTTTTTCAAAGCCGTATTCAAGCCCCTCCACTCCCTTAAGATCTATG
Source organism: Candidatus Dadabacteria bacterium (assembly GCA_026706695.1). Lineage (NCBI taxonomy): Bacteria > Pseudomonadati > Thermodesulfobacteriota > Candidatus Dadabacteria > Candidatus Dadabacteria bacterium. The sequence goes on from JAPOYE010000017.1 coordinate 24,249, forward strand.
TTGGTGAATCCGATCGCCTGCCCGAGCAGAGAACCGTTGGGGTAAATCCTTTTCGGTTCCTCGGCGAAACCGACCCCCGAAAGACCCATGGCCTCTATCTTTTTTGCTGTCCTGGGGTCCTCTCCCCTTTTGATCCATACAAAGGGCTTGTCAGAACGTGTAAGACTGATCAGTTTGTTGCGGGACAGACCCAGCGGTTTCGATATTGTCCGTGCAAGCTTGTCCGAGTTTTTTACTTCCTTGGGATTCAGATAGATCGAAGTTGCCCAGACGCTTGTGGCCAGAGGTTTTTTATTCCGGTCAAACAAGGTTCCCCGTACCGGAGGCATCCTGTAAACCCTGCTGTGCTGTTTTTTAGCCCCGGCGGAAAACTTCTCACTTTGGAGCACCTGGAGTTCAAAGGATCTGTATCCCAGAAGCACAAATAGACCTGTAATAAAAACTGAGGCAATATAAAACTTCCGTTTTTGTTTTTCAGAATCCCTCATCCTGTTCTTCCTGTGCAACTATTACCTCTTCGACGAAAACGACATCTTTGTAACTGGCGAACCTGAATCCTTTTTTATCCGCCACTGGTTTGAGATGTTCAAGAGATTTGAGTTTTAAAATTCCGTGGTGAAGCATCACGGTTTCCTTTAAAAGGGCCCTTTCGACTTCTCGGTTTTTCGAAATCTCGTAACCGGTCCTTGTGTGTTCTACCTTGATTCGCAGAAAGCAAAGCGCAATTATCAAAGCGATACAGGAAATGATTAATGTACGAGGAAACAATCCCTTCTCTCTTTTTTTCCTCCCGGCAAACTTTCTTCTCATCTGCGACTATACCCCCTCTGCAACCCTCATTTTTGAACTTCTCGCCTTGGGATTCTCCTCCACTTCCCTTCTTCCGGGCCTTACGACCGAGCGGGTCACCCTTCTTACCTGCTGAAATTTTCCGCATGCGCATACGGGAAGATCCGGAGGACAAGCACACAGGGAGTCGAGTTTCCTGAACATGTTCTTAACTATTCTGTCTTCAAGCGAGTGAAAGGAGATGATCACTAGTCTCGCTCCTGTATTGAGTATCTTTACAGCTTCTTCAATGAAGATCGCCAGATTGTCGAGTTCGTTGTTAATCGAGATCCGAAGCGCCTGAAAAGTCTTGGTCGCGGGATGCGTTTTTTTCGGATGAAACTTTTTGGGAATTGAGTTCGAGATTATCGAGGCCAGTTCGAAGGAAGTCTGTATGGGTTTTTTCGTCCGGCTTTTCACTATCGAGTTAGCGATTCTCCGCGCGAACTTCTCTTCGCCGTATTTTCTCAGTATGTATTCAAGCTCTTCGCCTCTCATCTCGTTTACAAGATCGTAGGCGGAGAACTGAAGACCCGCGTCCATCCTCATGTCGAGGAACTCGTTTCTGTCGAAGCTGAATCCCTTACCGCTGCGCTCGAGCTGGAAAGAGGAAATCCCTAGGTCGGCGACGATGCCGTCCACGTATTCTATTCCCATGGAATTGACCGTGTTTTTAATGTGTATGAAATTTTTGTTCACTATCTCTACTTTTTCCGCATTTGCCGAAAGTCTGCCTTTCGCAAGAGAGATCGTGGCCTGATCGACATCCATGCCTATCAGCTTCGATATCGAAGGGTATTCATTGAGAATGTGTTCGGAGTGTCCGCCGAGACCCACGGTCGAGTCGACCACGATTGCTCCCTCCGGCAGGTCGAGGTATTCAACTACCTCCTTTACCATGACCGGGGAGTGGAACTGCTCCTGCGGCTCAGAACTTGCGTCTGCGGTTCTTATTCTCCTAGAGACCATACCCGGCGAGCACCTCCCTGCTTTGTATGAAAGTCTCAAATGCCCCTGAGCCGTTTTCCTTCTCCCATATCTCCTTTGACCAGATCTCTATCTTTTTCAGCATGCCGACCAGAACGACTTCAGTTTCAATGGCGGCGTATGAGCGTAGCGACTGAGGAATGAGAACTCTTCCCTGGTTGTCTATAGGGCAGTCAACCGCGTTTCCCATGAGATAGCGTATTGAAGACGTAACCTCGCTGTCGGTTATGGATATCTTGGAGAGCTTTTTCTCGAGTTCGTTCCACTCCCTCATGGGATAGGCGATGAGGTAGCGGTCAAAGTTCGTTATTACGAAGGTCTCGTCGGAATATTTCTTCCTGCAGACCTCCCTGAACTTTGAAGGAATACTGACCCTTCCGGTCTTGGTCATAGTATGTTCGTATCTTCCTCTGAACATTTTATGCTATCTTCCGCCATTATATGCCATAATATATTCCTGTCATGCCAATTCATAAATTATAAAAAAACACGTGAAAAGTCAAGTAACATTTTGAAATAGTTAGTCTTTTCAGCGGTTGAGCGGTAAAAATATAAGGCTAGATATTACTTTAATAATGGATGATGCCGTGAGGGGGCATAAGAAAAAATACTATCCGTTGGGGCCGCAATTCTACTTGTTGGCTTATTTTGTATATACTCTCATCAGAGGACATGATGATTCGGAGGGTGAGATTCCACATGGGGTTGCTTCAGAAGAAATGTCTGTTTTTTTTATAAAGCTTGCCGACAAGAGTTCCAATGTTCTTTTGCAGGCGATACTCGGCACCTACGGGCACCTGATGTGGGTTAGAACCGAAGTTCCGAAGGAGATGATAGTAAAGGTGATCACCACTCCCGAACTTACTTCGGAAACGCGCAGGGTGCTGGAAGCGCTCAGGGGGGAAATAGAGTTTGATTTTGTCGATCCTCCCGGGAGCGGCGATCCGCCGGAGGACTAGGATCTTCATGGAAACAAGGGAAGACCACAAGGACAAGTGGGGGCTGGTAAGTTTTCTTACCCTGTTGAGCAGGATCGTCGGATACCTGCGGGACGTTGTGGTGGCGGCGCTTTTCGGAGCGGGTTTCCAGACCGACGCTTTTTACGTCGCGTTTCGTATTCCCAACCTGCTGCGACGTCTTTTCGCCGAAGGCTCTCTGGCGGCGATTTTCGTACCCATATTCTCGGAGCACCTTGAGTCGGGGGACAGGCGAGGGGCAAAGGACGCCCTGCGTTCCGCGTTCACTGTGCTTTTCATCATTCTCGTTTTAGTCGTGGCGCTGGGGATAATTTTTTCCCCCTGGCTGGTGAAGCTCTTCGCCTATGGATTTGATCAGAAGACTTTCGATCTGGCGGTCTATCTTAACAGGCTTGTTTTCCCCTACGTGCTTTTTATATCTCTTACGGCTCTCGCGATGGGGGTTCTTAACTCCGTACGGCATTTCTTCGCACCGGCTTTCTCTCCGGTTCTTTTCAATCTGTGCGTAATAGCAAGCGCCCTGTTTCTCTACAGGGAATTTGAAGTGCCTATAGTTTCTCTCTGCTTCGGGATCCTTGGCGGGGGGGTGCTGCAGCTGCTGCTCCACCTGTTTTATCTTCGCAAAGAAAAGTTCATGTTCGGCTTCGCGAAAACCTTCAATCACCCCGCGGTCAGGAGACTCGCGGTTCTCATGTTCCCTCAGCTTTTCGGAATAGCGGTCTACAACCTGAACATACTCGTAAACACCCAGTACGCGTCCTTTATGTCCGAGGGAACCGTCTCCTACCTTTATTTCGCAGAGAGGATAATAGAGTTTCCCCTCGGGGTGGTGGCCGTTTCTCTGGCGACCGTTACGCTTCCCGCTCTCTCAGGCTACGCTGCGAGGGAGGATTACGGGGGTTTCGGCACAGAGTATCAGCGTTCCCTCAGGCGCATGCTGTTTATAATGGTGCCCGCAATGGTCGGGATAGTAGCTCTGCGGGTACCCCTCTGCAATTTTCTTTACCAGCACGGCCAGTTTGATTACATGGCGGTTATAAATACTTCCCAGGCCATCCTGGGCTACGGACTCGGACTTTTCGCGGTGGGAGGAATTCGAATCACCGTGCCCGCCTTTTTCGCCCTTCAGGACACGAAGACGCCGGTCAAGGTGGCGTTTTTCTGTTTTCTGCTGAACGCGGTCTGCGGGTTCGTTCTGGGGTTTGTCTTCTCGCTTGACCACTTGGGTCTTGCGCTTGCGAGTTCAATCTCCTCGGTGGTGAATTTCGTTCTGCTGGTTGTCTTGTTGAATGGCCGTCTGGGACATTTTCTCTCCCGCGACATCCTCTTCTTTTTGCTCAGGATTCTCGCAATCGCAGTAATCATGGGTTTTGCGGTAAGCGCCGTCGCCGGTTTTTCTACTTGGAGCGAAAGCGGTTTTTCTCTTGACAAGGCGCTGGTTATGGCCGCCTCGGTAGGTTTAGGCGTCATTATTTATTTCCTGCTTGCCAGACTCGTCGGCATAAAGGAAGTGGAGATGTTTTCTTTTCTGAAAAGAGGCTAGCCCCGGGCCTCGACGGCGTCTCGGTTAGTGTTGTCCGCTATACTGCATTGCGGTATTCTTGGTAAAGCGGTGCCGATTCGATTTCTGCTTATATTATTGCTCAGAGGGGATTGAGAAAAGGCATGGCGATTACCGGGATTTGTAAAAATAACAAGGCTTATGGACGAGCTTAAGACTCTGAGCCAGTATGAGCTTGAGGCGCTTAAGGAAAAGTACGAGTATACCTTAAGGATGTTTCCCGATTCCGATTCGCTTCTCGCGCTGGCGGAAGTTCATCTTGCGCTTGGAGAGGTGACCAAGGCGAGACGCACGGTTTCCGATTTTACGGAGAAAAAAGGTGATAGCAGCCGGGCGAGACTCATTCTGGCCAAGGCGCATCTTATGTGCTGGAATGCCGCCGCTGCGGAGGAGGAACTCAAAAAAGCGCTTTCTCTGGACCAGCGGAACACTCAGGCTTCAGACCTGTTGATACATATATACAAAAGCGCAGGTAGAACGGCCGAGGCTTTCAGGGTCGCTCTGTCGCCCGTTCCGGATCCTTGGCGCCGCGGGGAGGATACCGGGAAATCTGAAGAGCCTTCCCCAGAGCCGAAAGAGGAAGGCAAACCGCGGGCCGGAGTTTTCGAGACGGACACGATGCTTAATCTCTACGTATCCCAAGGACTTTACGAAGATGCTCTGGGGATAGTTGAGGTTCTCTGCGAGATCGAACCCGATAATCCGGTTTACAGAAACAAACGAGAAGAGATAATGGTTCTTCTTGGCAAATAGAAACCTCGTTTGGTTTTTCTCAGCCTTTTAATTATCATTACTCCCGGTATTTTGTCCCATGGAAATACTTGTCATCAACGGTCCGAATCTCAACATGCTGGGCAAGAGGGAACCTGAGATTTACGGAAGTCTTACCCTTTCTGAGATTGAATCTTTTCTTTCTTCGAAAACCGACTCCCTAGGCGGAGACGTCGGACTTTCCTTCTTTCAGTCGAATTCAGAAGGGGAGATAGTCACCGCCATACAGGATGCCTACGGGAAGTTCGACGGAATAATCATAAACCCCGGCGCCTATACCCATACAAGCGTGGCCATAAGGGACGCCATACTCTCAACCGGAATGCCTGTTGTGGAAGTTCATATTTCCAACATATACAAAAGGGAGGACTTCAGACAGAAATCGTTTGTCTCGGGAGTATCGCTCGGCGTGGTATCGGGTTTCAGGGCGCACAGTTATTCCCTCGGGCTTTTGGGGCTGGTTGAACACCTGAGGAAAGAAAGCGTCTCTTCCTGAATTTCTCCCCGCGGAATTCTTATGAAGAAAAGAAAATGGGTAGTAGCAAAACCCGCTAAAGGGCCGGTTGAGAGGATTTCGGCAAAGCTCGACATCCTGCCGATAACCGCGGGACTTCTGGTAAATAGGGGAATAAATTCCGCTCAAGACGCCGAGGCGTTTCTTTCCGCATCCCTCTCGGACCTGCCTTCTCCCTTCCTGATGAAAGGCATGGAGGAGGCGGTGGCGCGCCTTTGCAGGTGCGTTTACGAAAAGGAAAAAGTCGCCGTTTACGGAGACTTTGATGTCGACGGAGTCACGGCTACCTCTCTTCTGACGGGTTTTCTGAGAGCCCTAGGCTGCGACGTTACCTACTATATTCCCGACAGGTTCAAAGAGGGTTACGGAGTGAACTCCAAGGCGCTTCGCGATCTTAAGGAGAGGCAGGTAAACCTCGTAATCTCGGTTGACTGCGGAATCACGGCGGTGGATGAAGTGGCGCAGGCGCGCACGCTGGGAATGGATTTCATAGTTACGGATCATCACAACTTCTGTGGCCAGTTGCCCGAGGCTGTCGCCGTTCTCAATCCCCGTCAGGCGGACTGCAGGTACCCGGGAAAAGAGGTTTCGGGCGTCGGAGTAGCGTTTAACCTAGCTCTGGCCCTTAGAAGAACCCTGAGGGAGGAGGGATTCTTCAAGACCGTCGAGGAACCTAACATGGGGGATTTTCTTGATCTTGTTTCGCTTGGGACCGTCTCTGACCGCGTACCGGTGGGGAATGTGAACAGGATCATGCTGAAAGAAGGTCTTAAAAGAATGCGGAGTCCCAAGCGTCTGGGCCTGTGGGCCCTTAAAGAGGTAAGTGGCATAGGAGACGGCATAGAGGTATTCGATCTCGGCTTTCGTCTCGGTCCCAGAATAAATGCGGTGGGGAGGCTTGATTCCGCGGACAAGGCAGTTGAGCTTCTTCTTGCCGACAGCGAAGAGAACGCTTTCTTGCTCGCGGAATTTCTTGACAAACGCAACTCCGAGCGTCGCGGTATTGAAGAAAGAATACTGAGCGACGCGACCCGGATGGTTGAGTCGGTTCCCGAGTACTCAAATAGCAATTCCCTTGTTCTCTCGTCTCGCGAATGGCACAGGGGAGTTGTTGGCATTGTGGCTTCCTCTATTGCTGAATCTTACGGAAAACCCGCTTTTCTCATCTCGGTAGACGAAAACGGCGTGGGCAGAGGAAGCGGGAGATCGTTCGGAGGAATCAACATATTTTCAGTCCTCTCAAAATGCGGGGATCTTCTCGTTGAGTTCGGCGGACACGCCTACGCTGCAGGAGTGACGATTCCTGAGGAGAAGATCGATCTTTTCAGGGGGCGGTTCTCAGAAGAGCTTGAAAAAAGCGGTCAGAAACCTGAAAGCAAGCTTGATATAGACTCAGAAATAAGCCTTGATTTCATAAGCGATACCCTTGTTTCTGAGATTGAAAGCCTCTCGCCTTTCGGAGAGGGAAATCCCGAGCCCCTTTTTCTCTCGAAGGCCGTTTCTGTAGTGAGTCAGAACCTGCTTAAGAATCAGCATGTTATGTTCAGAGCGAGAAAGAACGGTCCTGTATTCAACTGCATCTGGTTTTACGCTTCCCAAAAACGTCTTCCCGAAAAACTGGATTTGGTTTTTTCTCTGCGCTTTAATGTCCGAAACGGGAAAAGGGAACCCCGCCTTTTCGTCCGGGACGCGAGAGAATCGTATAGTGAGCCCGTATAGCTTTTAATAGCCTTGTATTAACAGCAGCTGTCTTGAAGTTTTGCTGATGCTGTATTTGTGTCTGTCTCCCGATTCTGCCGACAACCTGTCAATATCAAGAGACCTGAGCAGTTGAACCGTGATCGGTCTTTTGCTGTCCCAGAAAATAAAAGAGCTGTAAAAGTCGTTCGCGGTATCCGAGTTAAGCAGGTCCGCCAGCCGGTGAGATTCCTCGGGGCTGTCCATGGCGATGAAATTTACGGTGTCATCGAATACAACGGCCTTGCCCTCATGAGGGCCTACGACAAAGAACTCAAGTTTTTTGTAAAGGGCTGCAATGGCCACTTTCCAATTACTGAAGCTGTAATCTCCAACCCCGAAAACGGAGAATCTCGGTTTGTCTCTGTATATTGAGCTCGTTCTCCGGTCCAGAAGTTCGCCGTACTTTTTCAGATATTCCATGGTCTTGGGGGCTGCTTTCGCCAGATATCCTGTTTCCTGACCGATTCTTGTTTGCGGAACCAGCATGAATTTCTCGGGATCTCTTCTGTTCGCCAGACCGGAACCCTTCAGCAAAGGGTAAAGGCACATGTCTTCAAGCTCGTTTATCTCGCCAAGACCGTTTACGTATAAACCGTCCCCTGTTTTTTTGAGTTCCATAACTTTTGAGCAGTCATGCTTGATCCCGGTTCTCCATTTGTAATACTGGCTGTTTTCAATCAGGTGCCTTGTTTTTTCGTAACCGTGAATGTCGGCAACAAGAAAGCCTTCGCGAAGCCCTATTGTCTGAATTGGACTGTCTGCTTCCATATGGCTGTACACCTTGCAGTCCTCGCGTCTTCTGTCGGAGGAAGTCACGGTCAGCAGGCATGCGTCGGCAGAAATCCGGAAATGAAGTTTTGAGTCAATAAGATGCATGGTAGCGACTTCCATTTTTCTCTCGTTTTTCCACGCGTTCAGCAGGACCTTTCTCGCAACCGAAGTTTTACATAACATTGCTACTGTTCCCCGCTTTTTCTGAAGCCATTCAATCATCCGGTCTATCATCCACTCCGATATGTCGAAGTTGCTTTTTCCGGTTAAGGCATCAAGTCCCTTCATTTTTTTGTGGTTGAGTTTTACGGGCAGATTTTCGCTTCCCAACTGGCCAAGCTGCGAGTTGGTGATCCATGGCGGATTTCCTATTACCAGAATGGGTTCCGGCAGATCGCACAGTTCGGATTCCCAGTCCTTGGAGAAAAAATCAGCTGTCTCAATTCTGACCTGAGTGGATGTGCCATAATCCGGGAGCCTGTTTCTCAGCAGCTCAATGTAATTTTCGTCAATATCGCAGGCATATCCCTCCCTTGCTTCGTCAAACACGTTCAGTGCTTCTATAAAAAAAGTGCCTGCTCCGCATGTCGGTTCGATTACGCTTTTTGGCGCCACACTGTTCTTCTTCAGGAATCCGCAGACTTGGCGGGCCAGATCTTCGGGCGTCTGGAAGTCCCCGTGTTCAGCCTTCTTCGTGTTTTTGGTCATTCTCTTCTACTTCGATAAGTTATGTACTCTTTTCGCGTTTCCGGCCGCTTCAATTATGCGGCCGTACTGCAGTCTCCATTGCAGGGCATTTGAGATGGTCAGATAGCCTTGTTCAGGCTTTTTCTTAAGAAGTTCCTCCGCGATTCTGTTTGCCTGTATATCGTCAACGGGCAGATTTCTCTCACACATAAATGCTATGAGATCATCGCTGTTTCCATCATTTTCCAGTATCTGACGTAATCCTCTGGTGGTCTGGTAATCACCAGTAACTTCTTTTTCCACGAAAATTGTGTGCAGAAAATTCAGGCGACCGGTTTTGGTTTTGTGGTTGTCTGTTTTTTCGTAAACGAAAACCAGAAGAGAGTATCCCAGACCGTAAATTTTTTGTTTTGCCGACCTGTAAGGACAGGACGATTGAGGCTGTTTTATGCTTGTAACCTTTATGTCAATTTCAAGCTCCGGGAAATCGATTCCTTTTGCCGAACTTCCGAATCTGAATTCATATTTTTCAGCGAGATATTCCCTGAATCTGCGTTCAATAAAAGTACCTACCGCTTTGCCGTCGGTTATTCCATAAATCTCAGAAAAAGTTATTCTTGAGTGGAGCGGAGAAAAGGCTCTTGCTCCTTGCAGAAACCTTTTTCTTGTGAGTTTCGGTTTTTGACACAAGTATTATAATGTATGGACATATAAGTATCTAATGGAGGTATTAGATGAAAGTGAGGAGGCAGTTGCCCAAACTTAATATTTTTTACCCGATAATTTTTATCCTGCTGTTTTTTCTGGTGACGGGAGTTTTCGTGATAGTGGAAAGCGGGCATGTTGGAGTTGTGCGGACCCTTGGCGCCGTGCAGCCCAAGGCGCTTGCCGAGGGATTCCATATGAAAAAACCCTTTATGGATAAAGTTGAACAGATCGATATCCGTCTTACCGCGGCGAGTGCCAAGGCTGTTTCCGCTTCCAAGGACCTCCAGACGGTACAGACTCAAGTTACTCTCCAGTATTCCATTACGGGAGAACTCGCTCCCGTTATATTTCAGAAGATAGGGAAAAGAAATACAGTGTCGCTCACGCTCATAGAACCTGCGATACAGGAATCCGTAAAGGCCATTACGGCCAAGTACACCGCCGAGCAGCTGGTTACCAAAAGAGCCGAGGTGAAGGTCGAGATACAGGAAGCCATAAATAATTTCATATCCATTACCCTTGCCGAGAAGGGGATTTCTCCCAATGCTCTCAAAATAGCCAACATCGCCATAACGGACTTTGATTTCTCGGATGAGTTCAACAAGGCGATTGAACTCAAGGTAAAGGCTGAGCAGGAGGCGCTTCAGGCCAAAAACGAAAAAATAAGAAGAGTGACCCAGGCGGAAGCCGCAGCGGAGGAGAAAAAACTCGCCGCAAGCGCTCATGCCTTCGAGATAGAAGTGGCGTCCAAGGCAAGAGCCGATGCGATTGAGAGAGAAGCCAAGGCGCTTAAGAACAATCCGCAGATTATTCAACTGCGTCTGGCGGAGAAGTGGGACGGCACCCTTCCCAAGTTCTCAGGCGGTGGCGCGGTGCCCATGTTAAACGTGGATTCTCTTCTGAAAGAAGAGTAGTCCGGGGAGACACCATATGCATCCCGTACTCTTAGATCTAGGAGGGGGTCTGGTCATCTATTCGTATTCGGTGTTTCTCGCTCTCGGATATCTGGCTGCCTACTGGGTGGTATCCGCGGAGGTAAGCCGCAGGAAAATGGACCCGGCACTTCCTTCTACTCTTCTGCTTGCGTGCTTTATCGCCGGGCTTGTGGGAGCCAAGATCCTTTTTCTTTACCAGAACGCCACTTTGACTGAGTTTCTCGCTAACCCGGCGCGCTATTTCATATCGGGGTACGCGTCGGTAGGGGGGCTGGTCGGGATATTTTGCGCTGTGTGGATCGTCTCAGGGCTTAAAAAGACGGATTTCCAGCGGCTTCTCGATGTTGTCTGCCCCGCCCTCATTCTTGGTCACGGAGTAGGAAGGATAGGGTGTTTTCTAAACGGCTGCGATTACGGAACCGCGTGCTCTCTGCCCTGGGCGGTTTCTTTTTCCGAGAGAGTTGTCAATGTCCATCCGACGCAGGTCTACGACACCTTGTTCATGGCCCTGCTTTTTGTCTTTCTCTGGAAAATCAGAACCCAAAACCATCCCACGGGTTTTGTCTCGGCAGTGGGGTTCGTGATTCTCGGCACCCAGAGATTTCTGATCGAGTTTATAAGGGAGACTACCCCGAGCTTTGTAGAGGGTCTTTCCCAGGCGCAGCTTGCGGCCTTGCTGTTAGTGGTTGTCTTCGGGATAAGACTGTTTCAGCTTTCCGGCAGCGTTCTCGGGAAGCAGACACAGAGCTAGTTTGCTGTTATGCGGAGAATTCTGATAATAGGTCTGGGGCAGGTTGGAAGTTTCCTCTCGAAGGAGCTTTCCAAGAGTCAGGAAGTTGTGGTTATTGAGAAAGACGCGGAACTCATAGCCAAGGCCAAGGAAACCCAGGATGTCTTGGCAATTGAAGGAACCGGGGACGACCCCGCCGTCCTGAGACAGGCGGAGATAGAAAAGGCCGATGTAGTTCTTGCGGTTACCGGAGATTACAGAACGAATATACTCGCCTCGTTTATCGCCCATGCCTCGGGGGTCAAGAAGATCGTTGCCGAGGTGAAAAACGCGAAGTATGCCGAGTACCGGAGAGTCATAGAAGACTCGAACATCTCGCTAATAAGCTCAAGCAGTATAATCTCGGAAAAGATAAGCGCACTTATAAGCGCTCCTTTCGCGGGGAGGGTGGAGTTTTTCGCAAGCGGACAGATAGAGCTTCTCAAACTCCGGGTGGATGAAGGGGTACCCATAATAAACGAGAAGCTGAAAAATTTCGTCAGCAGTCCAAGGAACTGGACTTTCGTCGGGCTGCAGAGGGACCACAGGATAACTATTCCGCGGGGAGATACGGAGCTTCGCCCGGGAGATTTCGTATTCGCTCTTGGGGTTCCTTCGGCACTTGAGAAGCTTAAGAAGCTTTTTAACCTGAAAATCCAGAAGGTCCACTCCGTTATCATAGTCGGCGCGGGCAGGGTGGGGTGCGAAGTGGCTTCCGCACTTCACGCTAATGGGCTTTCCGTAAGACTCATTGAGAGCGATCATGAAAAGGCCAGGGCTGCGGCCGAGGAGCTTGTCGGAGTGATGGTATTTGAAGGTGACGGAACCGATCTCGAGATACTTAAGGAAGCCGGAGTTGAAAAAAGCGATTACCTGCTTGCGCTTACCGGCGACGATGAAAACAATGTTCTCAGCGCGCTTCTCGCGAAAAATCTCGGCATTGATCGATGCACCGTACTTTATTCGAATCCCGATTACGTGGAGGTGCTCGAAGCTATCGGTATCGACAGGGCCATAAGCGCGAACATGGCTGTGGCGAATGGTATCCTGAACTCGCTTCATCTTGGTGGAGAGGCTAACATAGCGCTTCTTTACGAGGGAGCGGGAGAGATTCTCGAGTTTGACGTAACCGAACATACTAAGATCCTCGGGATACCCCTTTCTGAGTGCAAAATGCCGCACGATTCGGTCATAGGCGTTTGCATAAGGGACGGGAAGCCGATATTCCCCGGCGGGGATTTCGCCGCGCAGGTCGGGGACCGTCTGGTGGTGTTCTCCCTGCCGAGTGCCGTGCAAAAGGTTGAAGAGATACTGGTTTCGTGAACGTTAGGTTCTGTTTTCAGATCACGGGAAAGTTCGTGATGTATCTCGGGCTGCTGATGCTCGTGCCGGCTGTCTGCACGCTTTTTTACCCGGAGGACGATCTCTCTGCCTTCCTGATCTCAGCGCTTATAACATCACTTGCGGGTCTTGCGCTTATGGCTATTTGCCGCATTCCCGAAACTCCGACTGAGATACGAAGAAGAGAAGGTTTTCTGATTGCGGCGCTTTGCTGGGTTTTTGCAAGCATCTTCGGCGCCATTCCTTATTATGTTTACGGGGTGTTCTCAAGCCCGGTCGACGCGCTTTTCGAATCGACCGCGGGTTTTACAACCACAGGAGCCACCGCGCTTGCGTCCATTGAGTGGCTTCCCAAGGGAATTCTTTTCTGGAGGAACTTTACTCAGTGGCTTGGCGGCATGGGAATAATAGTTCTGGGAATCGCGATTTTCCCCAGACTTTTTGTCGGCGGGGCGCAGCTAATGGGGCTTGAGACCACGGGACCGACGACTGAGAAGTTCGCTCCCAAAATAGCCGAGACGGCCAAGAAGCTCTGGATTGTATACATTGCCCTTACTGCCGTGTTGACGGTGCTTCTCATTTTCGGCGGAATGAGTTTTTTCGAAGCTCTGACGCATTCTTTCAGCACCCTCTCAACCGGGGGTTTTTCCTGCAGGGATGCAAGCATAGGGGCTTATGACAGCGGCTACATACAGGGGCTGATTACGCTTTTCATGTTCTTGGGAGGGACGAGTTTCGTACTTCATTTCTACTTTTTTACCGGGAGGCCCGGGAAGCTTCTGAGGAACTCCGAGTTTCGGTTCTATCTCTTCTTTGTCATTGCCGCGACGATGTTCATTGCCCTAGAGCTCATCCAGACCGGTGTTTACGGAACCTTCTCCGAGTCCCTGCGCTACGCTTCTTTTCAGGTGGTTTCAATTATCACCACAACCGGATTTACCACCACGGATTTTGACGCATGGCCGGCTTTCGTGAAATGGGTGATTTTCATGCTGATGTTCTTCGGCGCGTGCGCGGGGTCGACTTCCGGGTCGGTAAAGGGGCTGAGAATCATGGTGCTTTTCAAAAAAGCACATAGAGAGATACGAAGACTCGTTTATCCGAACGTGGTTTCTCCAATAACCATAGAGGGAAAGACAATAAACGAGAAGGCGGTCGCAAGCATAACAAGCTTCTTTATCCTTTACATTCTTCTCTGCGGCTTCATTGCTTTTGTGATTCTTATGCTTGAGGATATATCTTTGGAATCTGCCGTTTCGGCTGCGGCTGCTTCCATAACCAATGTCGGACCTGCTTTTGACGAGGTCGGTCCGGCAAATCATTATGCCCACCTTGGGTCGCCTACGAAAATCATTCTATCGCTGGCAATGATCATAGGAAGGCTTGAGCTCTACACGGTTCTGGTACTTCTTATGCCGTCTTTCTGGAAGAGGTAGAGAAAGTTGCATCCAGCTTAACGGAATAGTTTCTCGGCTAGTAACCATACAAAGACAATGGTTTTCATTCAGCTCTAAATTAGGTCAAGAAAGAATAGATAAGTTCCTTTTGAAAATTGGCAAAACTGAATGTAATCTAGTAAGCATTAGCCCGCATATCTCATAAAAGAGCAAGCGGA
>JAPOYE010000018.1 GCA_026706695.1 Candidatus Dadabacteria bacterium
TGGGAGAAGCTCCAACCATTTTTAGACAGCGTTTAATAAAGTCTATATAGCCCCAAAAATTTTTTGTTGAAAACCTGTTTTCTTTCTGTAATATAGTCCTTCCCTCGATTTGGGATTTAGCGGTTTTTTTCCGTTTTTTCATTTGACATACGTCCGTTATTAAGCTTATAATAATCGGATTACCCAAATTTTGGGAGAGGATGATTTTATGCCTACGATAAGCCAGTTGCTTAACAAGGGAAGAGAGACGGTTAAGAAGAAAAGCAAGGCCCGAGCTCTTCAGAGATGTCCCCAGCGGAGAGGGGTTTGCGTGAGGGTTTACACAACCACTCCAAAAAAACCTAACTCCGCGCTTAGGAAGGTCGCTAGGATAAGGCTTACAAACGGCATAGAGGTCACAGGATACATACCCGGAGAAGGACACACGCTACAGGAGCACTCCGTTGTGCTCGTCAGGGGGGGCAGGGTGAAAGATCTTCCCGGAGTGAGATACCACATAGTCAGGGGAACTCTTGACTCAACTGGAGTTGAGAACAGAAGAAACGGGAGATCCAAGTACGGAGCCAAAAAGCCTAAGTAACGGGCGGGAAGCAGCAAATGCCGAGAAAAGGTAGGGTAGCAAGAAGAAAACTGGCTCCGGATTCCAGAACTGGAGATCCGTTAGTCGCCAAGTTTATAAACAGCCTGATGTATGACGGCAAGAAGAGCAAGGCGGAAAAAATCTTCTACGATTCTCTCGACAGAATAAGCGAAAAAACCGGAAAAGACCCGCTTGAAGTCTTTCACGATGCTCTTGACAAGGTGAAGCCCTCGGTCGAGGTAAGGTCAAGACGCGTCGGCGGAGCTAACTACCAGGTTCCCATGGAAGTGAGTTCCTTCAGAAGGCAGTCCCTTGGGATCAGATGGCTCATAAATTCCTCCCGCTCAAGATCAGAAAAATCGATGGTAGACAAGCTTTCTTCGGAAATAATTGACGCCCATAACAACAGGGGCAACGCCGTGAAGAAGAAAGAAGATGTTCACAGAATGGCCGAGGCCAACAGGGCCTTTGCCCACTACAGGTGGTAATTCCCCGGAGGATTAAGGTGTCAGAACAGATATTCCCCATAGACAGGGTGAGAAACATCGGAATTGTTGCTCACATAGATGCTGGAAAGACCACCACTACTGAAAGAATACTTTTCTATACTGGCATAACCTACAAAATCGGCGAGGTGCACGAAGGCGCGGCGACCATGGACTGGATGGAGCAGGAGCGCGAAAGGGGCATCACCATTACTTCCGCTACCACTACGTGTTTCTGGAAAGACTGCAGGATAAACATCATAGATACTCCCGGCCACGTTGATTTCACCATAGAGGTTGAAAGATCGCTCAAGGTGCTCGACGGAGCAGTGGTTGTGTTTGACTGCGTCGGAGGAGTCGAACCTCAGACCGAGACGGTTTGGGGACAGGCCGACCGGTATTCAGTTCCAAGAATGTGTTTTGTGAACAAGATGGACAGGGTCGGGGCGGATTTCTACAAGGTCGTGGACCAGATAATTGAAAGGCTTAACGCCAATCCCGTGTGTCTTCAGATTCCCTGGTTTGACGGCGACGACTTCACCGGAATAGTTGACCTGATAAGGATGAAAATGGCGGTCTGGGACGGGGAGAGCCTTGGGGCCAAGTTTGAATTCATAGATATTCCCGAGGACACCAAGGAGCAGGCGGCCGAGTACAGGGAGAAACTTATAGAAGCCCTCTCGGATAACGACGAGGAGATAATGGAGCTTTATCTCGACGGGGAGGATATCCCCGAAGAGATGATCCGGAAATCCATAAGACGACAGACAATCGACGCGACCATAGTCCCGGTTATGCTGGGATCGGCTTTTAAGAACAAGGGAGTGCAGCTCCTGCTTGACGCCGTTGTGGAATACATGCCTGCTCCCGTGGATCTGCCACCGGTAAAAGGCATTCATCCCAAAACCGATGAGGAAGTCGAAAGAACCCCCGACAAAGAAGAGCCCTTCTCCGCGCTTGCGTTTAAGATCATGTCGGACCCGTTCGTCGGCCAGCTTACCTACCTTCGGGTTTATTCAGGCAAACTGAAATCAGGTACCACCGTCTACAATTCATCCAATCTTAAAAACGAAAAAATCGGAAGACTTCTTCGCATGCACGCGGAAAAACGCGAGGATATAAAAGAGGTTGAGGCCGGTGGTATAGCGGCCGCGGTTGGGCTTAAGAACACTCTTACGGGCGATACCCTGTGCTCGGATTCAAAACCCGTGATACTTGAGAGTCTTCATATCTCGGATCCGGTAATTTCGATTGCAATAGAACCTAAGTCAAACGCCGACCAGGAGAGACTCGGTCTCTCGCTTAGCAAGCTTGCAATGGAGGATCCTTCCTTCAAGGTGAAAACCGATGAGGAGACCCGTCAGACGGTGATTTCCGGCATGGGGGAGCTTCACCTTGAGATAATCGTCGACAGGCTTAAAAGGGAATTCAAGGTCGATGCGAATGTAGGGAGGCCTCAGGTTGCTTACAGGGAGACGATAACCGGCACTTCTCAAACCGAAGGGAAGTACATAAGACAGACCGGTGGGCGTGGTCAGTACGGCCACGTGAAGATAAGGGTGGAGCCTCTTGAGAGGGGTGAAGGATTTCAGTTCAACGATCAGATAAAGGGAGGGGTGATTCCCAAGGAGTTTATTCCCGCGGTGGAGAAAGGAATAGTCGAGGCCATGGATACTGGAGTTGTCTCCGGGTATCCGGTCGTCGATGTGGCGGTCACTCTTTACGACGGTTCTTTTCACGATGTCGATTCCTCGGAGATCGCTTTTAAGATCGCCGGTTCCATGGCATTTAAGGAGGCGATTCATAAATCTTCCCCGGTTGTACTTGAGCCCGTAATGAAGCTTGAGGTGGTTGTTCCCGAAGCTCACATGGGAACTGTCATAGGTGATCTGAGTTCAAGGCGCGGAAGAGTAAGCAGTACGGAAATGAGAGGTGCTATGCAGGCGGTAAAAGCGGAAGTTCCGCTTGGCGAAATGTTCGGTTACGCGACCCACTTAAGGTCAATGACCGAAGGCAGGGGATTGTTCACTATGGAATTTTCCCATTATTTCGCCCTGCCCGCCAACATAGCCGAAGAGTTAAAACAGGCAGCCAATGTCAGCTGATATTTTTATGTTCTTTTTAACAAGGAGGTCAACGAGAAATGTCTAAGGCGAAGTTTGAGAGGGGGAAGCCGCATTTAA
>JAPOYE010000019.1 GCA_026706695.1 Candidatus Dadabacteria bacterium
ACAGATTGTAAAGAGCGCACAGAATTATCGTCTTGAACATCACTATCTCGTCCCACGGCTTGCGCCCCGCGCTTGACTTGCGCTCCCTCTGCGGTTCCCTCCATACCGACCTGAGACGGGGACGGAACAGTTCCCAGGGAATTATTGCGTTGAGTTTGACCAAGGGGTCTTTCTTGTCATCCAGTCTCACGTACCTGCCCTCTTCTCCGAAATCCAGCTGTTCCACTTTCCTTCCTCCGGCATTGTTTTGTATCCACACCCACGGCCCCCCTGTAATTTGACGGGGGGGGGGGGTGAGCGGGTATTCTTTGTTCCTGCTTGAAGTTTAACTGGAATACGAGGGTATTTTTAGAAGTGCCTTAATGTTAGGTATTGGGGGCACTATAACGTATTTAGTTGGACGTATACTTAGATCTCCTCTTCATGATAAAGCTATAATAGCGGAACTTGAAAGGGTTAGAGTGCTTACTGAAGTATGGATACAAAACCAAGACCCCAATACGGGAGAGCTTCATCCTGCAAAAGGGCCGGAAGGAGATTATGTGTACCATCTGGCTTCAGATTTAGATTCACTTTTGAATAAATATAGAGACGATTGGTTGTCCACACCCAAAGACACTCCAGACAACGAAAGGGTTAAAAGAATTGGAATTAATGCGACTGACTCCATAGCTTTGATTAGGCAACACGGATACGTAAAGGCCAAGAGAATTAGAAAAAAAGAACTCCAACACTCTTGACACCCTGCCTGCCTTCAGTTACCTTATAGTCACATTAGGAGATAACAATCATGGCACAGAAAGCACCTGGAAAATCACATCGCAAGGGACTGACACTACTTCAAGTAGCGGATATGTTCAAGGATGAGAAGACGGCCAAAGCATGGCTTACGGAACAGCGTTGGCCCGAAGGCCCTCGTTGCCCCTATTGCGATTCTCCTAATGTACAGTCTGACATCAAGCACAAGACCATGACGCACAGGTGCCGTGAGTGCGAAGGTAAGCCTATGTTCACCCTTAGAACGGGAACGGTCATGGAAGGGTCGAAATTAAAGTATCGGATCTGGGCTGTAGGCATATACCTGTTCATTACCAACATCAAAGGCATATCATCCATGAAGCTTCACAGGGAGCTGGGCATTGGACAGAAAGCTGCTTGGTTTATGTTACACAGGCTCCGTAAGGCGTATGAGGCGGAAGTGGGACCGTTCTCCGGCACTGTGGAAGTGGACGAGACCTTCATAGGTGGCAAGGAGAAAAACAAGCACAACAACAAGAGAAGTCATATACAAGGTCCTTCCGGCAAAGCCGTGGTTATAGGAATGAAGGACAGGGTAACAAACAAGGTTATAGCCAAGCCTGTTCCTGAAAGAACCAAGCAGGAATTGCAGGGATTTATTAGTAATCATGTTTCTAAGAAGGCTATGGTCTATACTGATGATCATAGAAGTTATATCGGACTTCCCTTTGAACATGAGAGCGTAAACCATAGTGTAAATGAGTACGTAAGGGAACAGGCACATACAAATGGCGTGGAGAGCTTCTGGAGTATGCTTAAGAGGGGATACTATGGGACTTACCATAGTATCAGTCCCAAACACCTTGGACGTTATGTTATGGAGTTTTCAGGAAGGCATAACGTCAGGGAACTGGATACCATAGAGCAGATGGGACTTCTGGCAAAGGGGATGAAGGGCAAGAGGCTAACTTACAGGGAACTCGTTAATTGAACAAGCAAGTGGAATCATCCTTACCTAATTTCGGTAAAAAAACTATCTTTACCGGAGATAATCTTCCTATAATGCGAGGGATGAATTCCAACTGTATTGACCTGATTTATCTTGATCCTCCTTTCAACTCAAAAGCAAATTATGCCGCCCCGATCGGAAGCAAGGCAGCGGGGGCGGAATTTAAAGACACTTGGTCGCTTTCCGATGTGGATGTAGCTTGGCTTGATTTGTTGGAAGCTAAACATCCGGCACTCAATCGAGTTATTCATGCCGCCATAACAAACAGCGATAAATCATATTTGATTTATATGGCAGTCAGGTTGTTGGAAATGAAACGTATTCTTAAATCTACTGGAAGCATCTACCTTCACTGCGACCCGACTATGAGCCACTACCTTAAACTGGTGATGGACGCTATCTTCGGACGTAAAAGTTTCCGTAATGAAATTGTGTGGAGGTACAAGAAATATCAGAAAGCCGAAATGCGCTACTTCACGCGGAATTCGGACCGCTTACTTTTCTACGCAATGGAAGAAGCTGGATTTTCTCCTGTGTTAGAGAAGCTGAAAAAGCCAAAGCGTTTCCTGAAACGGGTTTGGGACAAAGAAACAAAGCGTATTGTGAATGCGAAAGACAGCGACGGCAAGGTGCAATATATGACCGTTAATGAGGAAAAGATAGACGATGTGTGGTCATTACCTTATCTCATGCCGGCATCCAAGGAACGTTTGGGTTATCCTACGCAGAAGCCGAGCAAGTTACTTGAATACGTAATTCGTGCCAGCAGCAGCCCCGGTGATATTGTGCTTGATCCGTTTTGCGGTTGCGCCACAACCCTCGTCGCGGCCGACAGGTTGCAACGTAACTGGGTCGGAATTGATATTTCTCCTAAGGCGGCGGAACTGGTAACTATACGGATTAAACAGGATCAAGGGTTGTTTCAGGAGATAGTCGCCCGTAAGGACATACCGGAACGTACCGATGTGATCCAACTCAAACCCTATAATTCAACCGACAACAAGAAATTTCTGTATGGGGAGCAGGAAGGGCATTGTAAAGGATGTGGAACTCATTTTGAAATGAGGAATCTTACCATCGATCATATAATCGCCCGTTCGGTTGGAGGCACGGATCATCTTGATAATCTACAGTTGCTTTGTGGCAACTGTAATAGCATTAAAGGCAATCGAGGACAGGAATATCTGTTGGCTAAGATTGAGGGAAGGAAGGTAGCTTATGCCGGATGAGAAATTAAGGAGAGCAGCATGATACAAGTTACGGTCAAGTTAATAAGGGTGGGACGATAAACGCTTGCGGAAGTGCGCCGAGTTCAGGGAAGATGGCTACCAATATGCTTACGTGGACGAAGGGTTAGAGGTGGAGAAGCTAATGGAACTGGCAAGGGTGCTTAGGGAGAACCTGTGGGACAGGGAAATTGAGAAAGTCAGGATTGATATAGAACTTGCCGCAGACTGCGGATGTATTCAGCATATAGACGAACCACCCCCGCCTGTAAAGGAGGATGATAATGACCAAACCCAAAAAGAAACCCAAAGAGATTAAACTTCCTTCAAGGAAAGATTATCAACCGTCAAGAAAGGAGTTAAGGGAAGAATTTGATATGCCCGGGGCTGACAAGCTAACCGTGAACAAAGCTTTTTTTCAACCGGTGAAAATAGTGGAAGAAAAGAACTGAATTTTATAATAGAACTATAGACCGTTAGAAAATGTGACTTTTAGATATAATTCCCAATGATTTGGCGGTCGTGCGCCGCCTGAAATTTGCTTTTTATCCGATGGGACCAAGCCTTGGCAGCCGCTTGGTTCTTCGGTCCCGAAAAATGTTGGGAATTATATACTTGCTTACCCAAACGCCATGATGGATGGGGATAACATACTGCAATGGCTAAAGAAATACGTACCGTAGAGTTTGTCGTTCTGCCTACATCCAAGGCAAAGGCAGCGAAGATGTTCCGGATAGCGGGAGCCTGCAGGTTCGTCTGGAACCATTTTCGGGGAAAAAACCTTGCCGACTACCAAGCGTTCAGAAACGACAAGGGGCAGAGACCGCATACCAGTTATTTCAGTCTCGGAGTCGAGTTTACCAAGCTGAGGCATGAGACAGACTGGCTTAGGGGTCTTCCTGCCAATCCTATCAAGCACACTCTCAAGTATTTTTCTGATGCATTAAAAGATGCTATGGCTGGCAAAAAGGGCTTCCCAAAGCCGAGGAGCAGAAAAAAAACCGCTCCCAGTTTCACCATACCAAGTTCTTGTGGTGTAAGAATACGGAAGGTCAACAAAAAGTATTCTTCACTTCTTATTCCCTTGGTGGGCTTGGTAACGCTTGCCCGCAGGGGAGGCAATCCCTGGGAAAGCGGAGTACCCAAGCAGGCAGTGCTTCGCCATGACGGACACAGGTGGCGTGCCTTTGTTTCCTACGAGGTTGAAGTAGAGAAAAGACCGGATAACGGTGAGGTTCTCGGAGTTGACATGAACGCACGCCAGATTGCCACTTCAGATGGAGATTTCTACTTTCTGCCTGATCTTGAGAAAAAAGAGAAGCGAAAGAAGTGGTATCAGAGGAAAATGGCAAGGCAGGTAAAGGGGTCTAACAGAAGAAAAGACACAAAGAAGAAACTCAGGAAGGCAAGTAGGAAGATAGCTAATACTCGCAGGAACTGGATTCACAAGACAACAAGTGAGGTTTCCGGGAAATGCGGAACTATAGTCACAGAAGACTTAAAGGTTAGGAACATGACTGCTTCTGCGAAGGGTACTGTAGAGAATCCGGGGAGAAACGTAAGGCAGAAGGCAGGACTTAACAGGGCGATGCTTGATACCGCCATGGGGGAGATAAGAAGAAATCTTGAGTACAAGTGCGGGAAATTGATAAAAGTGAATCCCGCGTATACATCTCAGACGTGTTCTGAGTGTGGTCATACAGATAAAGAGAACCGTAAATCTCAAGCGCGGTTCCTGTGTGTGAGTTGCGGGTTTGTGTCCAACGCGGACACGAACGCTGCGATTAACATAAGGCGTCTGGGAATGGCGCAACTGCACGGAGAGGGTACTGGTATTAGCACAGTCCCTGCGAACCGTGAAATTGATACGAGATTGCCCTATGGGTAAACAAGTATATAACTCCCAAACAAGCATTTCCTCCCTTATTCTGCGGTACAGATACTCGTTTCTAACCGGTCTTGTCTCTCTCACGCTGGTGGATATGGCGCAGCTGTCGGTTCCCATAGTAATCCAGTGGATAATAGATGAGCTCACTCTGCGGAGCGCAGATTTTTCCCTCATAACCAAGTACTCCCTCTACATACTCGGTCTCGGGCTGCTCATGGCGTTTTTCCGCCTCGGCTGGCGGTACTTCATAATGGGCGGGGCGAGGAAAATAGAGTACTCGCTCAGAAACGATTTCTTCGAGCACCTCCAGAAGCTTAACTTCGATTTCTTCTCGGGAAGAAAGATCGGCGACCTGATGGCGCACACGGTGAACGACATAGAGACTCTCAAGTTCTCCTGTGGCCTGGGTCTGCTCATAGCGTATGACGGGATATTCCTGTTTTTCTTCATCTTCGCCGCGATGATCTACATCTCTCCCGAGATGGCCTTCTACGCGTTTTTGCCGTTCCCCGCACTCGCCGTCTTCGTATACAAGTTCGGAAACATGATAGAGAGGAGGTTCCAGCGTTCCCAAGATTCCTTCTCAGAGCTCACCGAAAGCGCGAGGAAGCCGGTCTCGGGAATCAAGGTAGTAAAAGCGTTCGGACTTGAGCGGGCCGAGGGGCGGGATTTTGAACGTGCGAGCGAAGACTACCTTGAAAAAAACGTACACCTGGTGAAGATCAGGGCGGGCTTTCAGCCGTTTATATATTTCGTACCCTCATTAGCGACGGCCCTGTTTCTTTTCTTCGGCGGAGCTGGCGCGATTGGTACCGAGATAACCCTCGGAGAGTTCTCCGCCATACTCATCTACCTGATGATGCTCGCCTGGCCGATGATGGCCATGGGATGGGCGATCGATCTTCTAAAAAGGGGGAACGCCTCGATAAACAGGCTGAACAACATTTTCGCGGTTGAACAAAAAGACGACACCCGGGCAGGGGAGAAGGACTACGAACTCAAGGGAGACATAAGGTTCTCCGGGGTTTCCTTCTCCTACGGCTCCACCCTGGCTCTGCGCGAAGTCAATCTCCACATACCCTGCGGGACGACTCTGGGAATAACGGGGCTCGTGGGCTCCGGGAAGACCACGTTGATGAAGCTGCTCATGAAAATCCACGAGACCGAACCGGGCGCAATAACGGTCGACGGGACCGACATAAGGGAGGTATCAAGAAAAAGCCTTCAGGAGACCATCGTCTACGTGCCGCAGGAAATAACCGTGTTCAGCGGAACGGTTTATGACAACATAACCTTCATAAACCCGGGCATAACCCGCGAGCAGGTGGAGCAGGCCGCCAAAACGGCGGGGATATACGGACAGATAATGGAGTTTCAGCAGGGATTCGACACCGTGGTGGGAGAGCGGGGACTCAGCCTCTCGGGAGGACAGCGACAACGCCTGGCCATAGCAAGGGCCCTGGTGCTCAACCCCGAAGTCCTGATACTTGACGACGTGCTCTCGTCCCTCGACCCGCAAACGGAGAACACCGTGATAACGAACGTGATAGAGGCGATGCGCGGGCGCACGGTGGTGATAATTTCAAACAGAATATCCTCCGTAGCCGGACTCTCGCGGGTCGCGGTCATGAAAAACGGAGAGATAATCGAAAGCGGGGCGCGAAGGGAGCTTGTGGAGCGACGCGGAGTTTACTACGCGCTTGAAAGACTGCAGTCTGTCTAAGGTGTATAAATGAGCGACTTGGAGAGAAATAGGAAATCAACTTACGATCTTAAGATCATGGGGTGGATTCTGGGCTTTCTGGGAAAGTACAGAGGTTACTTCGCCCTGTCCCTTCTTCTGATGATCGCCACAGCGGCGCTTGAGATCACGGTTCCCTACCTCATCAAAGTCGCGGTCGACGACCATATCTATCCTACATGGAGCAGGGCCGGGGGAGGGGAAGAAGCGGAGCGGGCGCTCTCGGGACTCGGGACAGAATCCACGCTTGCCCTTGGGGACGGAGGATTTCTGGTCGATTTCTCAAAGCTCTCATCCTCGGAGAAAGACAGAATCGAACGCTCGGGCGTCGAGTTCTCCGAGACAAAATATATCGTGGTCAGCCCCGGGGAATTTGAGGGAGATGAAAAGCAGGAGGTTTCGGGAATACTAGCCCGAAACGCCTCCCTGTTTGAAGAAACCGAAGGGGCCGCGTTTCTGGCTCACTCAGACCTTGGATCGCTCGCCAAAGAGGAAGTGTCGCTTCTTCGCTCAAAACAGACAAGAAGGCTCAAGACCCTCGCTTTATACGTGGTTTTATCGGTGGTTGGAATTTTCATCTTCAGCTCTTCTTTTACCTACATTCTTCACTACTCGGGCCAGAAAATAATGCACGACATGCGAAACCACACCCTCTCCCACATACTCTCACTTCCCCAGCAGTACTTCGACCGAAATCCCGTGGGCAGGATAACCACACGCGTCACAAACGACGTTAACGCCATAAACGAGATGTACACCTCCGTTCTCATACACTTCATAAAGGACATCATAATCATAATCGGCACTCTGGTGATCATGTTCAGGATGAACGTCGGGCTCACGCTTATAATCATCGCGCTTACGGCGTTCCTTACTTTCACGGTATCCATCTTCCGAATGAAGCTTCGACTGGTGTACAGGGAGATCCGAAGAACCATAGGCAAGCTTAACGCCTTTGTCGCGGAAAGCATGAGGGGAATAGTGCTCCTTAAGCTTTACGGAAAGGAGAAAAGAAACTTCGAGAAATTCTGGGAAGTAAACACGGAAAACTACAGGGCCAATATACAGCAGCTCTGGGTCTACGTGATTTTCCGCCCTTCCATAGAGTACGTGGGCATAGCGGCAACCGGGATAATCCTGTGGTACGGGGCGATCGGGGTCATGAACCTTGACCTGTCCCTGGGAGCCCTGCTCGCGTTTCTTTACTACGTGAGGATGATATTCAAGCCCATCCAGGAGCTTTCAGAAAAATTCAATGTCTTCCAGTCCGCCGTTGCGGCCTCCGAGAACCTCTACGACACTCTGGCGGAAAAATCTGAGGTAAGCGGATCTCTGGTGCCCGCGACAACCGAGGGATCTCTTGAGTTCCGGGGCGTATGGTTTTCGTATAACGAGCGGGAATGGGTGCTCAAGAACGCATCCTTTACAATAAGACCTGGAGAGAGTACCGCCCTTGTGGGAATCACGGGAGCGGGGAAGACGACCATCGTGAACCTGCTCCTTAAATTCTACAAACCCCAGAGGGGCCAGATTCTCTTTAACGGCGTAGACATCGAGGAACTGTCAAACAGGTACCTGCGCTCGAACATAACCGCCATCTTCCAGGACCTGTTTCTGTTCGAAAAGGACATATCCGACGAAAGGGACGAGCGGGATGGCTCGGCAGCCGAGACCGTAAAGCTTTCTTCGGGAGAAACCCAGGCCCGGTCGATCGAAAAAGCGGTCAGGAAAAATTCGAAACTTCTTATAATGGACGAGGCGACTTCCCATCTGGACGCGGAAACTGAAAAAAGAATACAGGAAGTGATAAGAAGCACTGCCGGCTCTCAGACAAGGCTGGTCATAACCCACAAGCTCTCAACCCTAAAGAACGTTGATAACGTAATAGTGATCCATAAGGGGGAAGTAGTGGAGCAGGGAACTCACGAGAAGCTGATTCAGAACAAAAACATCTACCACACTCTGTACGAATTTCTGAGAAAGACCGCGGCGGATCCCCTTCCGGGCACCGGCGCATGACACCTGCCCGGCGCCTAAAATACCCGGAGAAGCTTAAGGGCCATAAGCCCGACGGCAACCACAAGAGCCATCCTTATGTATTTTTCGCCGCCCCTTACAGAAAACATGGCGCCGAACCATCCGCCGACCGAATTTCCCGCGGCAAGACAGATGCCTATGAACCAGATTATGTTGCCGCTTAGAAAAAATATGAGGATCGCCGGAATCGTGTAGGTAAGCACCACAATCACCTTGTGCGCGTTTACCTTGGCCAGGGATGCTCCCATAAGATGATAAAGAGCCGCCATTATGAAAAGTCCGACGCCGACCTGGATAAAGCCGCCGTAAAAACCTATAAGTACAAGTGCCGGGTAAAGAATCCACCCCCGCCCTGTTTCGCCGCCGCCGAGCAGCTTGCCGAAAGAATCAACTTTAAGGAAGAAGGATGCGCAGACGAAGATAAGCACGACGGCCAGGATTTTCTCGAAAAGCTCGTCACCTACCCGTACCGCCGCGAAAGCTCCCACCAAAACGCCGGGAAGGGTGAAGGCCGCCAGCTTGACGCCGGTCTTTATGTCGGCAACGCCCTCTTTTCTGAAGGAAAGAGTCGCGAAGAAATTCTGAAACAAAATCGCCACCCTGTTTGTTCCGTTTGCGACTGTGGGATCAATCCCAAGAAATATGAGCACGGGAAGAACAATACTGCTTCCTCCACCCGCCATCACGTTTATCACTCCCGCCAGAACGCCCGTGAAAAAAAGCAGAACTAAAGAAAAAAGATCGTATTCGTGCATGTTATTCGGACTCCAGCCACGACAGAGGTCAGGAGAAAATTTTTGCCGCCGCCAACCCGCACCGAACCCCTTTCCGCGAACTGAAAACAAGGTTAGAGAGAATCGGCATCCGCCGCGACCGGTTCTCTTGGATTTTCCCAGTCCCCTCGAATGTTATTTAAATGATAACCGAAACAAATGCCATTAGCCTCCAGAGCCTTGATTGGCAGGTGGTATGCCAAAAGGCTGTGGGAAATTCGGGGCCCTTGGCACACCCCGGCAGTTGTTTATCTCCCAAGGGAGTGAACCAGGGGAGAGTCAATAAGAAGAAAAAGGGAGCAAAACAGAGGTGATTACCAGATTCTTGCCCGTGATTCCATAAAAAATTCCAGATGTGTTAGAATTTTGAAGAAAAAAGAATTTGGTTGTCTGGAGGACTACGAAATTACTGTCTGCAAATGCGGCTGTGAAATTATTCAGAGCAGACATGGCGAAGCGTAATGTCGGCAAATCAGAAATTGCAGTATCGGGAGGAAGGCGATGAAGGTTAAAACACACGGAACGCTTCTGGGCTTGTTTTTCTCATTAGTGCTTGTTTTTTCGTTCAGCATTGAAGCTTCGGCTCATAAGGAAAGTCAGAACAACAAGATGGCGGAAGACGTCAATATCGCAAGTGAAGCGGAGGTGGGGGAGTTCCTTTCCCACATAATTGAACATTTCAGTCCGTTACTAAGAGTCAACAACCCCGACCCCACTCTGGAAGAACAAAAAGAACTGGTAAGCCTCTGGGTGATATTTTTCGAGGAACTAAGAAAGCAAGGGGTTTTTAACGATGGCGACGACATGTACTCCATCATAATAAATTCCGCTAATATCATAGACAATCACCCGGGACATCCCGGATTGTATGGCAAAGTGGTTGACCCGGACGCCCAGGGTTCGCAGATCGGGGATATCTTAGGGCAGCTAATCGAAGAAGGGGGTTGCACGGGGTACAGATACGGCGGAGAAGACAGACAGGCCTGCGGAAAGAAAGTAGATACTATCTATGGAGAGTTCGTAGTCATAGCAGGCTTTCATCACGACGAAGAAGACTCCGCTGTAATCAAACCCGATTGTACGGGTCTCGAACTTGATACCACCGCCGGGGATGTTGAAAGCGAAGAGAGTCTGGATACGCAGAAACTGCTTCTTAAACTGTATGTAAAGAGCGTTATTTCCGTCACTCAAGACCTGCTTGTGGATGGCAGAAGAAAAGCGATGGAGGAATTGAGGAAAGGGGACCCTGATAGGATTATAAGGTTTGACGATATGGCTTCCATAAGGTACACGGAATTTCAGAAGAAAATCGCTTGTTTTTCAGAAGGAGATTTTAAGGAAGGCAGCATATACGTTTTCATCATGGAATTGGATGAAGATGCCACCGTGGTTCTAAACGGAAACAGTCCTCAACTGAACGGACTGAATCTTAAGCTGAGGGACCCGAATCCAAATCCGATTGACGGAGAGGAAAACAAGAATATTGCGGAACTGCTCAGGAACTCGGTAACAGAAAACGGGACGCCCAAAGATGGAAAGGGCGACTTTGTCGAATATCACTGGTTGCGTCCCGGTGATGAACCAACTCCGCAATGGCTGGAGAGCAACCTAGTTCCGGGCAATTCGCACAAGATAAGTTACATTGAAGCAGCAGATGTAGGTCATCATGAAGATCCTATCGGTCGCTTCATGTACATCTTTGGTTCAGGAGTTTATCCCGAACCTGATGAAGACAACGGAGCGTGTACAGTCGCCGGGAGTGGCAATAGCCCTCAGGGAGCTTTGCTCAACCTGTTCCTGACAGCTTCCGTTTTGTTCTCGGTAGTTTTCCCCGGAAGGCGCGCCCGGAAGGAGTTCTTCCGAAAGCTCCAGAATTGGCGTAATGACTGATCATCAAGGCTTCTCACCAGCGTGATGCCGGCAGCGGGCGATTACCCTTGGCTCGTGATACAGGCAGAAAAGCGGACTGGTACATCGGCACACTGAAACTGCAAGCGTCGAGCGGAACTTCATGCCCTTTGCCAAGCTTTCGGGGGAACTAGTCACCGGTTAGAAGATGACCAGTCCGAGCTGGGTTGGCAAGAGCCCCGAAAAGCATATATTCTGATATCATGTCCCGCAGCGCACAGAGGATGTCACAGTCCACTAAGCCGTGGCACGGAATGGAAGTCAGAGGGCTCGTCACGGCCGCCGTTTCGGCCGTTATACTGGTTACAGCAATCTCTCTGATGACGATTCCGTACTCACGGACAGTCCGCCAGGACATACCTTTAGATATACTCTGGCGTAGCGGTTTCTGGCAGCAGGTCACGGGATTTTTGCTGCTGGGATTCTCCATTATATGTCTATCGCTTTACTTCCGCAAGCACTGGAGACGGCTGCGGTTCGGCTCGTTTTCATCCTGGCGCGTTTTGCACGGGATACTGGGCGTAGCGGGACTCATCGTGCTGGTGGCGCATACGGGAATGCGGTTCGGCTCGAATCTGAACCTGGCGCTGATGATAGTGTTTGTAGCCGCTAATCTAGGCGGCGCACTTGCAGCAACCGGAATATGGTCGCGCTATCAGTTCACAAAACATCCGAGTCACAGATGGAGAAGACGCATGGTCTGGATACACGTACTGATGCTCTCGCCACTTCCCGTTCTGATAGCCCTGCACATTCTGTCGGTCTATTACTTCTAAGGATACACTTGTGGCACGCGCTCGAATTTTCTGGGGATTTCTGATTTCCCTCAATCTCCTTGTGGCGGGATTCTTCATCTGGCGACTCCAGACTGATAACCAGCAGGCTTTTCTGCCCGGCAAAGCAACCCACGGACACCACCAGATCGAACTTGCGTGTGAGGCGTGCCACATCCCTTTTGAAGGCGTTCCCCAGCAAGCCTGTCTTGATTGTCACGCCAAGGAATTTGAGATAGCCAATGATTCCCACGCCGAAAGTGTATTTACCGATCCGCGCAGCCTAGCGGAGCTTGAATTGCTAAACGCGCGCCTGTGCGTAAGCTGCCATGTGGAACACCACCCGGAAATGGTAACCACTATGGGAGTCACGGTGCCCGATGATCACTGCTTTCACTGCCATTTCGATATTGCCGAACAGCGCCCTACCCACACTGAAATGGATTTTAACACCTGCGCCGCGGCTGGCTGTCACAACTACCACGATAACAGAGCTCTCTATGAGGACTTTCTGCTTCAGCACAGCGACGAACCCTGGGTGCTTGCGACACCGCTTGTGAGCAGAAGAGACGAACCCGAGGCTGTCGGACCCCTTCTTTCTTCTAGGGAGCACGACGCACCGACAGACAGGGAGGTCGACCCAGTTCTACTTGCGGAATGGGCCGGCACCGTCCACGCACGCGCGGGGGTCAACTGCTCAAATTGCCATGTCGGCGAGAGCCCCGGAGCACGGTGGAGCGATTCGCTGACTCACGAGGCGTGTGAGTCCTGCCATGAAAACGAAGTCTCGGGATTTCTCGCGGGAAAACACGGCATGCGCCTTGCCTCGGGCCTCTCTCCCATGTCGCCGTCGCTCGCACGTCTGCCCATGGACCCCGAGGCAGCGCAACGCGAACTCGGCTGCACGTCATGTCACGGCGCTCATGAATTCGATACCGTCCAGGCCGCGGTGGATTCCTGCCTCGGGTGTCACACAGATACCCACAGCAAGTCCTACAAGGATTCCCCCCACTTCGAACTCTGGCAGGCGGAGGCAAGCGGTCTCGCCGTTCCGGGAAGCGGCGTGAGCTGCGCCACGTGTCATCTGCCGCGGGAACCGCACAGAAAAGGGGATGACAAACGGATTTTAGTTCAGCATAATCAAAATATGAACCTGCAACCGAACGAGAAGATGATCCGCGGCGTCTGCATGAAATGTCACGGACTTCCTTTTTCGATCGACGCTCTGGCGGACCCGGTCCTCATCGAGCGGAATTTCAAGGGACAGCCGTCCCGCCATGTCGAAAGCGTCGATATGGCAGTGCAGCGGGCGGTTGAAGACCTGAGGAGAAAAAAGAAATGATGATCATGAACAGAACTGTCCGCACATTAACACTGGGCGGGTTTCTTCTGGTCGCCCTGGCGACAGGATGCGGCGGCAGTGGCGGGGGTAGCGGGAACAACCAGGAATCCGGCACCACCTTCACTCCCAGAACGATGGCCGACGCGCTTTACGCCGTCATAGAATCCGACCGGACCGTCTACACCCGCAAAGTGGTCGACCGTCTGCAGGATGAAGAGAAAGTTATCAAGGCGAGCGAGCACTGGAAGGATGACAAGGCGCTCCCACTGCCGGCCCAGATGTTCCGCATGGGGGCTAAAATGGTTTCGGACAAAACCGACGTTTTCAGCTATTCCCTTCTTTCGCTCTGGCCGGTTAACAAGCAGAACGCGCCTAAAACCGAGGTTGAAAAACAAGGACTTGAAGCGGTAGCCAAGAGACAGAAGCCTTTTTACGCTGAAGAGACCCTAGGCGGAAAAAAATTCTTCACGGCAGTCTACCCGGATGTTGCAGTGGCTCCCGCATGCATTAACTGCCACAACAATCACAAAGACAGTCCGCGGAGCGATTTCGAACTTGGCAAGACCATGGGCGGCGTCGTTATCCGCATACCGCTTTCGGAAAATCGTTAACCTTGAGCGTCGCTCAAAAAAAACAGCTGCAAAAACTATTCCTTCGAAAAAACTATCACAAAAACGCCGGGAAGGGTGAAAGCTGCGGGCTTGACGCTAGTTTTCATGTCTGTAATGCTCTCTTTTCTGAAGGAAAGGGTAGCGAAAAAATTCTGAAACAGGATCGCTACCCTGTTTGCTCCGTTTGCGACAGTGGGATCGATTCCAAGAATATGAACGCCGGAAGAACGATATTGCTTCCACCACCCGCCATCACGTTTATTACTCCTGCCAGAACACCTGTGAAGAAAAACAGGGTTAGAGAAAGAAGGTCGTATTCGTACATGTTCTCAGCTACCTGGTTAGTATAATCGCTCGCTCAGATCTCTGGAAGGTCGTAGTAGTCGCCGGCGTCCTCGGTGTAGATATGACTCTCGATTGTGAGCCCGGTCGCGCCGTCGAGGGTGCCGGCAGCAATCGAGACGCGATCCTCGCCCACCGGTTCCCAGAACAGGTTGCCGCCGCAGCGCCCGCAGAACCCGCGCCTAGCTATATCAGAAGATTTGAACCAGACGAGGGTTTCGTCAGACTCGAGAATGAGGTTGGCACGGGGTACCGAGGTCATGGCCGTATGGTGGCCGGATGTCTTGCGACACTGTGTGCAGTGGCAGGCGATCACTGAGCGCAGGGGGCCGGTAGTCTTGTATCTAACGCCGCCGCAGAGGCAGCCGCCGGTGTGGATATCCGCCATGTCGTCCTCCTGACCTTATTTTCCTCATGACATAATTGGAAAATCGTCTTTCACAAAATAAATATCAAAAACTTGTCTACTAATTTTTTGGCACTCTTGGAAACTTGATAGCGTTTTCCATTGAGAAAAGCTCTTCGTCACTTAAGAAATCAAAATGTGATTTTCTTTTTTTCGCAGACAATCTGCCGTTGTTCTCAAGACAAATCCGGATAAACAAATCTATCAGGCGGTCAGGCATATCGATAACATCCTGAATAGCCTTTTTAGTGCTGTCGTAGTTCGCAAGGAAGCTCAACTCCTCTACAAGTTCGCTCTCAACGGTTTGAACGACAAAATCATACAAGGCTTCCGCTTGTACCGTCATATCAATGTAACGATACCAGTGCGCAGTATCGTTGTGGACGGTCATCTGGGCAAGCTCATCCAAGCTGTATTCCACAAATTGGTTCAAGGGAAGTGAAAATGCCTCTAAAGAATCATTGTAGCCTTCTGGATTGTTAAGCATCACCGCAGATACGGGAAACATCAGACCTTCCGGAACCATTCCTCGAATGGAAAAAATATTGTGGATCAGAAATCGGTGGATTCGGCCGTTACCATCTTCAAACGGATGAATAAAAACAAACCCATAGGCTACTACAGCAGCGTGAACAATAGCTGAGACACCACCGGTCATCATAAGCCTATGAGAAGTCAGGAGTCCCCGCATCAGGTCGGAAAGATCTTCCGGCTTGGGACATACATAGTGAATTAA
Organism: Candidatus Dadabacteria bacterium; assembly: GCA_026706695.1. Classification (NCBI taxonomy): domain Bacteria; kingdom Pseudomonadati; phylum Thermodesulfobacteriota; class Candidatus Dadabacteria; species Candidatus Dadabacteria bacterium. Next base: position 15,531 of record JAPOYE010000019.1, read on the forward strand.
CTCTTTCTGATAGGAAATCGTCTGACCTACATAATTTTGAACCGTTCGATAATCTTCGTTAATGAAACGTGGATCGACAATTCGATTCTGCAGGGCAATTAACAACTCCTTGTCGCAGAAATTCTGCCGTCGCGCCATCTCCAAGGACGCTATGAATTTCTCGGTCCGTGACGCGTCGGGTTTAATGTTTTCTATTTCAAAAGAAGATTTGGTTTCTTTACTGTAGAGATAACTTAATGCTCTCCTAAGTAATTGCGGAGGATACGATTCGACTATCTTTTCGCACCTGTCTCGAAAATCAACTTGGTCCATTTCTCCAAGCTTCTCCGTTTTCCTGACAAGAGGACAAAATTCCCTTGGTCCAAGCAAATTATTGACAACACGGTGTCTTTGAGATTTTTCACCCCGAGGAAGAGTGTAATAGATGTCCGGTTCAAGGGCTTCCAAATAATTCCCCTTGGACAAATCGTCAATGGGGAGCCTGCGACCAGTTAAAAACTCGTAAAAAAACCAGATGCGGCGAGCATACTTTCCCGTTGGCTTGGATTTGATGTAATCAACAAGCTCAGTTTCTGCGGCAGCATCGAAAATAACCTTTAAACAGCTCAGGCTTACGCCATCATATTTCAAGGCAAACTCCAGGTGGTCTCCGACTCCTTGACCGGGCCAGTATGGAGGAGGAAAAATATCCTCAATGCGATCACCTTGTACTTTCTGCTGCCGACCACCGGTTTCTACAACAAAAGAGCTGTGCCGGTTGGGCATTGCAGTCAACCCGAATTTGCTCAGCAGCCATGCGTAGCCTGCGGGCCGTATTTTCGAAAGGTTTATTTCCATGGACTTATCCAATAAAATTGTTATGTTCCTATTAATATAATTAAAAATTGGCTTTTGCAAAATAAATAATTAGAAATTTGCCTATTCTTCAAAAAATCATTAAAAATTCAGAAATACCGATAAATCTTTTAATTTTCTCAATATTTCTAAAAAAATGATTATAAAACTGAAAAAACAATTAAAAACCCTTGCTTGTCGAACAAAACAGTTACAAACCCCCGTTTGTCTAACAAAAAAGTGGAATTATAAAGATTACTTGACAAGCTAAACTCCTTGACTATTTAGGCGGGCGTGCAATAAACTCATGTAGCAACTGGAGACAGCAGGGTTATTAGAGAGTGCGAAAGATCGTAATTCTTAGCCTGCCGGGATGGGAAAACGAGTGTGGGCAATAAAAATTAAGGTAACTATTTTTGGTATAACATTTCCCGTTCCCGTTAAAGTTGAAGAATTTTCTACGGAACTAAGTTACAGTTGTAGCTGGGGAATCCGTAAACAAGAGTTTTACGATCCAGTATCCGTTCCCCACCCCTGGAGATCTCCGCGCTTCAAGTATTTCTTGGCAAAAGAATCTAAACCTAGGCCATTGCGTTCTGATTTTGAAGAATTTGAAAAGTGGTTTTCAGATTCAATAACCAGAGGGCAACATTTTGTTATCAATGTTGATGATAAAGACTATGTTGATACAAGATGTGGCTTGTTTCTTCTGTCAGAAGATTCTTACGCCTTTATGCGTGTACCCCGTGGCACTCTTCCTACCCTTTTAGACATATTTAACGAAATACTCGGCACAAACTGGGAAAACCACTATGAAAGAAGAAAAACGCTTGAAGATATGTATTGGGAAAGCTACTATGAGGAAAAGCAATGGGAAGAAGCACTGGCGAACATTGATCCGAATTGGAAAAATGACGACGATTGGGGGCCACTATAATGAGTGACAACCCAGAATATCTTCACTGTCTCATATAACTTGCTCTCTACAGTAATCTTTATAATTCCAATTGTTTTATTACCGCTGGTTTGGAATGATAGGATCATCACCGTCCTGCAGGACACACCTATCAGGATCGTGCTTGCCAATTTCCCAACCTTCACGAATAACCAGTTCTTTTTTGGCGATCATAAGTTCTGGAAAAAGTGTAGGTTCTTCATCTGCATTCATTTGTGCCGGGGCCAGATAAAAAGCACCAGCCTTTTTGTAAGCTATTAGAAAATTGTCCAAATTTTTTGAGTTGGTAGGGGTTATATGACGTATCCGAGACACAAACATAAAGGTTTTGTTTTTATGTTTATTTAGGTAGCGAAGACTTGGACCTACGGAAACTGCGTACCCAGCAGGATTCTGCTTGGATAATCCAGTTACGACCGCCAATCTGAGCTCTTCGTTTTTATCTTCATTCCCCCATCGCTTTTTCCATAAACGAAAAATTGCTTGTCCTGCCTCTCCATCTTCAAATATAAAGGCGAGTATTGGTGGTAATTCAGCATAACAGTAAAACAGCATTCCTTGCCACTTTGCTTGATCCCATAAAAGGTCGTTTATGGGTGATATAACTTTGTAATCCGTATGTTTTAACTCTGCCTTGTCAATCAGATCCGAAGGAAGTGGATCGGTGGCAAACTTGGGTTCCGTCGTCTCGTTGTTACCGACGGATTTGGTAATTCTCCAAGGTTCGCTCCGAAGTACTGTGTAGATTCGGTCATCAGTTTCCAGCCAGTCAACCAAGCGTACTTTAGGCTTTTCACCAAAAAGATTAGTGTTTAGCATAAAAGCATCCCCAAGAGCCAATGCGCGGGAAAAACCGCGTTCTTGACCAGCGACTTCTTCAAGCCATACATCAATATCTTTTATCATCAGCATACGACACATTATTTCTATTAGGCTATTCCGAAGCCATTCCATGTAGCTATGCTGTTCAGCGGCAGTTGTAAATGTTAACTCTGCCGGATGTACAATTTCAGCGCGAGCACCATCACTATCCGCAAAGCGAAGTTCTGGTAATCCTCTCATCTGTTGAGATGCTTTGACAGTAATTGTCATACGCTCACAGTGGGGCATTGCATGTTCGTAGCTCGTGGCCAAAAAGGCTTCCAAAACACCAAGAAGGGATTCGGTCAGACCAAAAGAAACAGTATTGTTTGGCGTTTCGATAACAATTTCTGACCCAAGTATAGTTGATTTGAAAAGGCTAGTTTCTCCATCTATTAAAATTGGCTGACATGAAATATCATCAGCTGCTGGCTGGTCTTGCCATTTCTCAAAAAGTTTTTGATCAGCATCTGGGTCTCCACTGACGAATATATTTCCTTCATCACGCAGGACCTGTTCGTGTCCAAGAACAAACAGCAATGTTGTCCAGGCGCAAGTTAGTCCGAGGCGTTCCAAACCATCAGGTAGACGTGCTACGACACCTGAAAGTGCATTGAATGGGAGGTTCAGCATATGGATGCCAAGCAATAAATCCTGCATGTGTAGATGGTTGGAATACACATCTTGGTTATGTTTGGACAATTCTAGATTTGAAGCCACATAGTTTGCCATGGTCATTGCGTCCAAGACGTGAGGGATGCGTCCAAGTCGAATTTCGATACGAACAAGCTGGTTAAGAGTTATGAGCAACTGAGGGGTAATATCTCCCTGTTTCTTGAATACGGTCCAATTTTGCTCGACTGCGGCCAAGGCTTTGTTTCTGGAGGCCCACAAGAGACCAACGGATTCATAAGCATCGCTGCTCCTAATCAGCGTTGTTACCAACTCTACGCGACACTCCTCTTTCATCAGAAGTTCTTCGGCTCGACCAAACCAGCGGATTGCATCATAATATTTTTTTGCGAGAACTTCTGTGTACCACGCTGTATATAGGCTTGGCCTGCCTCTCGGTCACTGTGTCGTTGTCGCATAATGTCCACTAATTCCTCGTAGAGCGTGTCGAAAGCAGAACTGTCTATCTGCTCGCCAAGTTTGGCAATAGTTTTAAACAGTGGTTCTATAGAATAAGCACCTAAGGATTTGGATTTTTCTACAGCATGGCTCAGTTCAGACCAACAAGATTCTAGTTGATCGAGTTTTTTGCTTCTTATAGCTTCTGCGATCTTTATTAGTATCAGACCAGTGTGTGCTTGCAGGGCATTGTTCGGTCGTTTGGAATCAGCTTCTATAACCTTCAGCATTGCTGTTAGGCGCTTCTGACGAACTTTGACCTTACCATCCTTAGCGCTGATCAATCCTCTGAGAACCGAACCTATCAGAAGTTGCCACAGGTTCAAAAGCAATTGGACTTCACAGGCTTCGGCTGAGCCTTTGACGTATTGTTCAACTTCTTTGTAGAATTTGTCGAAAGCTGTGTAATCTTCATACCACCACCAAGCTGTCCAAGCACGATTATAGGCGATGCGTAATCGCTGCGGTTTATAGTTCAAGTCTTGTGCAAGCCGATCCGTCTGCGCAAAGCGGCTTTCCACTTCATTGCGATTTCGCTCAAGACCTCTGGCCAATATTGCGCTACGAAGGCAATCTTCAACCAGTTGATAACGTGCGCCTTGATAGTAAGATGGGTCGGCTATCCGTTCATCCAGCTCTTCAAGTTCTTCTAGCCGTGCTGTGTCACGAGGGCCTGGGTTTTTTACACTTTCTTTCTGGCCGCTTTCGATTCCCAAGGTGCTAATGGCAAGATCCAAATGACCGGATTCGTAGACCTTCTCCACGATCCAGGCACGGTCAATAATATGCACTGGAATTCCCGTATCATTAGAAAGTGTATCTTCTAGGGTTGCACGATCTTTATCTTTTACGAATTGGTTTGTGAAGAAATAGATACGTTTGTAATTCCGACCGGTAGACAATATCTTGTCAACATCAGTCTTGACTTTCTGCCTCCATTTTTTCTTGGCACTGAAGGCAAAGCCCCATAGTTCTGTTCCGGCCGATGGCGAACCAATCCATTGTCGTTCCGTGATCTCTCGGGCGACCGGGTATGTCTCAGTATCGACCTTGCTGTCCCCGCCACCAGTTGGACCAGTTTGAACACGAAGATTAGGACAGATTTCCTTTTCCGCAAGTTTTCGGCAGAAATTCTCAAACTCGTATTCCTCTTTGCGGCTGGTGAGCGTATCAAGGTGGTATTCAAACACTGCTTTGGGGAGTTGGAAGACATCATCAACTAATGTGTCCGAGAAGAGTTCTGGATGCAGGGTTCGCATTAACTCTTTGGGACTAGGTACATCTTGTTGAAATAAAATCTGATCTTCTGTTTTATTCATGGAATCAAGATCATTATCTAGAGGCAAAATTTCATAATGATCAAATTTTTTATTTTAACTGGGAAATCCCTCGACAGCAGAAGAAGACAGCAAAGAAGTGAGCCTCAAAAACGGGTTATCTTAAGTCTTTCTTTTGTGCTATAATTTCAATCGCTAGCAGTTGGAACAGTCCGCTTGTCGGGCTTTCCGTTAAATAAAACACCCCTCTGGGGGAAATAGGCGGAGCGTCTGAAACTGTTCTGACTGCTAGCAGAGCCCGACGCCTACGTGTGTCGGAGATCAGAAAGTTCAGGAGGACGTTATGAGGGTTGTTCCATCTTTTTTCGTAGTTTTGTTTTTTGTCGTTGGTTGCGGAGGTGGTGGTGGAAATGAAACTTCAAGTGACCGACACCCCATAGCCCGAACTGCGGTGGGTCAATTTAAAGATGCCAACGTTGCAGGACTGAGCTATGTCTCAGGAGGGCAGAGTGGAGTTACCGATTCAGAGGGAAGGTTCACCTACGAAGTTGGAGAAAGTGTTGTGTTCTCGGTCGGAGGTGTAACATTAGGAGAAACCGGAGGAAAGTCGGTTGTTACCCCAGTAGATTTAGTTGAGCGAGGCAGTTCAAGTTCTGAGCCTGTGCTGAACACTGTGCGTTTTCTCATATCTCTGGATGAAGACAATGACCTTTCCAACGGCATAAACATCCCTGAAGAGGTTCGTGAGCTCGCACTACAATGGACTTTTATACAGATTCTTTCCGATAGCTTGGAGTTCGAGCAACAACTGGAGAGAATGAGATCCGATTTACAAGAAAGATTTAGTAGATATGAATCGTACGAAATCCCGGGAAACACGACCGCAAGGAACCATTTGGAAAGTACTCTTCGGTGTTCCTATTCGGGTGCATACACCGGAACATACAGGGGTACTGATCAAGGCAATTTCGGAGTTTTGATTGACGCACGTAGTGGAAGTGCGTCCGGTATTGCATACAGCACTCAATATGATAATTACATCACACTTACAGGCACAAGATCCATCAGCTATGATCAGAATGCCGCATTCGCAAGTGGAGATACAAATGAAGGAACAGAATTCAATGGCCAGTTTACTTCTGTGAACACGGTTCAAGGTCGATGGGGGCATCCACTTGACTCAAGTATCGGAGGCAGTTTCTCCGGCAGGAGAATCGGTGGTGATCAATATGCGGTATACCGTGGTACCGGAACTTGGCGAACTGATAGTTTTGACGAGTACGGAGTCTTCACTTTTGACATTAATGATTCGGGCAGGATAACAGGATTCGCATATAACATTGCTTATGATATATCTGGAAATCTTAATGGATCACTTTCGGGAACCAACATATCAGCTACTACAAACGATGGGACAAGGATTGCCGGAACGCTAGACCGAGAGACCGGTGTCCTAAGAGGCAGGTTCGATGATTCGGCAGGGTTTTCGGGCACGTTTGAAGGAAGCGGATGCCGACTCAACTAGAAGCAACCGACAGGACGAACCAAAGCCACTCACACTTCGTGCAAGTACCGATCGTATTTCTATCATCTGAAGATGGCTGAAACGGCCGGACCACTGGATTCGTTTAGCATTTCTTGTACTGCTTTGCACTCCGTAAAAACCGGATACTAAAATTGAGCGGTGTAGGGGAATTCCGCCGTCGGTTACCGCTCTTGCGGATACTTTCGCCCGCTGACACCTCCCAGAAGCTACGAAATTAAAATGATTCGGGCAGGTTAATATCCTCAAGAGAACAAAATGTCTGATAAAAGAAGGTAGCCTTTGGAGGATTAAAAGATTCTGGGGCAAAAGGAAGTCTGATTCTATCAATTTTCCTACATAGTTTCCCGAAAAAGCTTCAGGTAGAAGCATTTTCATCTTCTTTTATTCTCCGCCTTTGGGAGTTATCGTATTCGCATGAACAGCTTTAAAATCGCCCTTGTTCAGAACCGGGTGCACAAAGACAAAGAAGAAAACCTGAAAAAAGCCATATTAAACGTAGAGAAAGCTTCTGCGCTCGGAGCGAACATAGTCTGTCTTCCCGAGCTTTTTCTCACTAGGTACTTCTGCCAATCTGAGGACACAGGCTGTTTTGATCTTGCCGAACCCATCCCCGGACCCACAACGGACAGATTCTGCGGGGAAGCGGAAAAAAGAGGAGTTTTCATCGTGTGCCCGCTTTTTGAGAAAAGGGCCTCAGGCGTGTACCACAATTCCCTTGTCCTTATCGATCCATCGGGAGAGATTTCAGGAATTTACAGAAAGATGCACATACCGGATGACCCGGGCTATTTCGAGAAGTTCTACTTTGCTCCCGGGGACACGGGGTTTTCCTGTTTTGAAACCGGTTTTGCGAAGATAGGCACACTTATTTGCTGGGACCAGTGGTATCCCGAAGCGGCACGCATAGTATCGCTCAAGGGGGCGGACATTATCTTCTACCCGACCGCCATAGGGTGGCGTACGGACGAGGATGAACACTCGAAAAATACCCAGCTTGAGGCATGGAAGACTGTTCAGCGCGCCCACGCGGTCTCAAATGGAGTCTATGTCGCAGCCGTGAACAGGGTGGGCTTCGAGGAATCGGGAGAAACCGGTGAAGGAATAAATTTCTGGGGAAATTCCTTTGTGTGTGACCCCCAGGGAACGGTGATTTGCGAGGCTTCCGGCGAGAGAGACGAGATCATACTGGCCGACGTCGATCTTAGGAAGCTTGAGGAGACCAGAAGAAACTGGCCCTTTCTTCGGGACCGAAGAATTGACTCCTACTCCGAGCTTCGGCAAAGACTTATCGACAATGATTCCGGTACCTGAAATTGAGTGATTCTTCAGCGGTTCGTTACAGACTTCCAGCTGAATGGGAACCTCACGACGCCACTTGGCTTGTGTGGCCGCAGAACGTAAGCGATTGGCCGGGAAAATTCTCGGGGATCAAGAGAGTTTACCGCGAAATCGTAAGCCATCTATCAGAATCAGAGAAGGTGAGAATAATAGTTGACCCCGGAGGAACACAGAAGCGGGCCGAGGGGTTTCTCAGGGAAGAATTAACTGATCTTGGCAACGTGGAGTTCTACGAGTGCCCCACAGACAGATCCTGGATACGGGATTCCGGCCCCTTCTTCGTAAGAGATGATTCCGGGGGGCTGAGCGTGCTTGATTTCGGGTTTAACGGATGGGCTAAGTACCCAGATTGGGAAAACGACGACATGATTCCGGGGTTTGTGGCCGAGACCCTTCGTCTTGACTCAGAAACCCCCGCATGTGTTGGAAAGAAAATCATTCTTGAGGGCGGAAGCATTGACGTAAACGGAGAGGGCTCCCTAATAACAACTAAGCAGTGTCTTCTAAGTACGGACAAACAGGCAAGAAATCCTTCTTTCGGGAAAAACGACTACAAGGCAGTGTTCTCTGAGTATTTCGGCGCAACGAACGTTCTCTGGCTTAACGGAGGCATAGAGGGAGATGATACAAACGGCCATGTTGACGATATATGCAGGTTTACGGGTCCCAGCACGGTTGTCTTATGCCTTGAGAACAGCGTTGAAGACCCGAATTACCGTCCGCTTCGCGAAAACCTTGAGATACTCCAAGACCTAGAGCTTGAGGACGGAGGAAAAATTGAAATCGTCCCCCTCCCGATGCCATCACCGCTTTTTTTCGACGGCGAAAGACTTCCGGCAACTTACGCCAATTTCTACGTCTCAAACGAAAAAGTTCTCGTCCCCATCTATAACGATCCGAAAGACTGCGAGGCGCTTGGCGTACTGTCGGAACTTTTCCCCAAAAGATATGTCGTTGGAATTGACTGCATCGACCTTGTGTGGGGATTCGGAGCTATCCACTGCATGACAAAGGAAGAGCCTCTTCGCTGACCGCGCAAACTCAGAACGAGTTAATCACTGCGAGACCAGGTTAACCCCTTCGTACTCAAGAATCGCCCTTTTCACGTCAAGCCCCCAGCGGTAGCCGTGAAGATCCCCCGCCTTTCCTATAATACGGTGGCAAGGCACCAAATAAGCAATCGGATTTCCCGCCACGGCATTTGAGACGGCCCTTACTGCAGTGGGCACTCCTGCCGACTCCGCAAGTTCTGAATAGGACAAGGTCTCACCCTCCCGGACCTCCATCAGCTTTTCCCATACCTTGAGCTGAAACCGTGTTCCTAGGAGCAGTATCTCCGGAGGCCGTCTTCCCGGGGAAAACAGCAAGTTCCGCAATACTTCGGCCGTTTTTTCGTCATCCCTTCGGTTCTTCGGGTTTGGCCATGCCTTCCTGAATTCTTTCAAGTGGCTTTCAGGATCAGTGCGGAAAAAACTCATATGGCATATAGCTTCTTCGCATATCCCGATAAGACATTTTCCAAACGGAGTACCGTGGATCCCGTAGATAATGCGCATCCCGGACCTGGTTTTTTTCTTTTTCCCGGAAGAAATCTCTTTCGTGTTAACCACAATACCCCGCCATAAGTGGTCCGGAAAGCTTTTCAAGACTCCATTATCGTGGGTTTTCCCATTTATCGACTGCAAAGCAAAACTACCTCCTTCCGAAAATTGATCTCGCTATTATCATCTTGTGTATCTCGTTTGTGCCTTCGTATATCTCCCCGACCTTGGAATCTCTGTAGATTTCCTCGACCTTGTAGGTGGAGGAATCGTGGGCAAGTTCCACCATAAGCCCGAGACCTCCGAATATCTGAACGGCGTCGCGGGCCATAGTAACACTTATCTCCGAGCCGTAGTACTTGGCGGCGGATGTCTCGAAAGTCGGGAAAGGATCCCCATTGTCAAGGCAGAGCGCGGCCTTCAGATACAGGTTCCTAGCGTTTTCTATCTCAACAGCCCTCTGCGCCAGCAAAAACTGCCAGTACTGAAAATCGGCTATCTTTTTTCCGAAAGCCTCCCTCTCGTTCATGAACTCCACGCATTCGTCGAACGCCGACTGCGCCATCCCCACCCCGCTTGCCCCGATTCCCGTCCTTCCGTAAAGAAGGGAATTAACGGCGACCCGAAGGCCATCTCCCTCCTTCCCTATTAGGTTTTCCCGGGGCACCTCCACATCTTCAAGGTATATGTCGTAGGTAAGTTCTCCCCTGTTTCCGAGTTTCTTATCCGGGGGACTCACGGAACAACCCGGCGAATCAAGATCAACCACTATCATTATGGACTTGTCCCCCGCTGAAGCTAGCAGAGTAACGAAATCAGCCACCCCGGCGTTGGTTATGTAGCGCTTGCGGCCGTTTACAATGTATTTTTTGCCCTTCCTGCGGGCTTTCGTTACAAGAGACTCGGTCCTTACGTCGGAACCCGACTGGGGCTCCGTCATCGCAAATGACGCCACCGAGGTTCCATCAAGAGCCGCAGCGAGATATTTTTCCTTTATGTGGGGGGACCCCATAGCCAAGGTTTTTCCGGAAAGCAAAAAGTGGGCATTTATCGTTCCCGCGACGCTCGCACTTATGTAGGCGAGTTCCTCCGCCATAACCGCTGCCGCGCACGCGGGGTGGGAAAGACCCAGTCCCCCGTCCTTTTTTGAATACGGGATCCGGAAAAGTCCCTCTGCGGCCATTTTCCTGAAAAGATCACGGGGAAAATTCTCGTTTTTCTCGCTTTTCTCTCCTATGTCCCTAGCAATCGGAAGAACCTCTTTTTCGGCAAAGTCCCTCACTTTCTTCCTGATTTCTCTCGTTTCTTCGGGAAAAAGATGCTCCTTGTAGAGCTTTGTCTGCATTCTTGGGGGTAATTTGCGCACTCTGCTAACTCCCGTAGTAAAGAATTGTACTTCTGCGAGAACAGACGGGCAGATATTATTTAAACAGTTTAACCAACTTATCAGATGAACGTTAAAAGCGTCTCAGGAGAACCGGTATCCGGAAGCAAAAATAAGAACCCTAGATGCTCCGTGCTTCTCACGGTCTTCGCTCTCAAGTAGAATGAATCTGAGCAAATCCGCACTTGGGAGGAACCAGTTGTCTCTTACCGGAATCGTCGTACCGTACTGGGCCGACGTAAAAAAAGATGATCTCACCTATTTTTCGAAACTGGCAGAAGACTTGGGCTATCACTCCATCTGGGTTCCCGAAATGTGGGGACGGGACGCATTTTCCCTGATATCCCACATGGCGTCGGTCACAGAAAGGATAAATCTGGCCACCGGTATCATCTCCGTTTACAGCAGGTCTCCGGCACTCATAGCGCAGACTGCGGCCACCGTGGATGAGTACTGCGGGGAAAGATTCATCCTCGGACTCGGGATAAGCAGCGTTTACCTCAACGAATACTGGCACGGCACGAAATTCGAGCGTCCCCTGAGACGGACGCTTGAGTGCGTCGAGATAATAAGGACGGTCCTCGCGGGAAAGAGAGTCGACTATGATGGGGAGATTTTCAGGCTTAAGAACTTCAGGCTTCTTTTTAAGCCCCGGCGAAGCGAGATTCCCATATATATCGCATCCATGGGACCGAAAAACATCGAGCTTACCTCCCGGGTCGCTGACGGCTGGATTCCCTACCTCTGCCCCGTGAGCCTTATTAACGAAAGAAAAAAGGTGCTCGCTTCCGGCGGAAGAAAAATAACCGTGGCCCCGTTTATTCCGGCGATGGTTTCCGAGGACCGAAGCGAATCAAGAGAAATCGTAAGGGAGTTCGTGGCCCTTTATGTATGCTCCATGGGAGATTACTACCACAAGCTCGTAAGCAGCTACGGATTCGGGGAGGAAGCGGACAGGGCGAAAAAGCTCTGGCGGGAAAACAGGGCGGAAGCCATAAAAAGCATAAGTGACGAACTGCTTGATCTTGTTTCCGTGAGCGGTTCCCCGGAGGAGGGAAGAGCAAAGCTCGCGGAGTTCGCCGAGAGCTCCGATCTTCCCATTCTCATGTTCCCCTATAACGCTTCGAGAGAGCAGACAGCTTTTGCAATGAAAGCGCTTGCCCCTTGAGAGAACAATCCGGACTTAAGGGTCAGGTCTTGACATAAATTCCTGTCTTCATTATAATCCCTTCCATGGCAAGACCGCTAAGACCGGAATACGCAGGGGCCGTCTATTACGTCTCCTCGGTCGGGAACAGAGGGCAGAGCGTCTTTCAGAACTCAGCCGACGGCAACGCCTGGATAGAAATCCTCGAGGGGGTATGCGGAAGGTTCGGATGCCTTTGCTTTGGCTACTGTCTCATGTCCGACGGGTATCATCTGGTCATTGAGACCCCGAAGCCCAACCTCTCAAAAGCCATAAGACAGCTAAACGGCGTTTACACCCAGCGTTCAAACAGGCTGCACGATACAGACGGTCACGTTTTCCGGGGAAGATATAAATCCATAGTTGTCCAGAGGGAGAAATATCTTCTACCCCTTATGGCCCATATCTTTCTTCTACCCCTTCGAGCCGGCTTCGTAAAACATCCCAACCAGTTCAAATGGAGCAGTTGCAGGTACCTTTATGGAAAGGATGAAGCGCCAGGATACATAGACCTCGAGTGGTTCTCAGAAGGATTCTCTTCGGATATAAGCGCTTTTGATGAGTTTCTCGAAGAGAATAGTTCGCGCGACGTGATCTCGGAAGCCCAAAAGCAGATATATCTCGGCGATGATGGATTCATAGAGCTTGTGCAGGAAAAAACGAAGAGGGATTCGCGGTCAAAAGATATTCCCAAGTATCAGCTCACAAAACCCGTACCGGGCATGATAGACGGTTTCATGCGAAGCGGACACTCAAGAGAGGAAGCGATAGCTAAAACCTACCTTACGGGGGACTACACGCTGAGAGAAGTTGCCGACGCGGTCTCAGTTCACTACTCGGTTGTGAGCAAGATCGTAAGCGAATACGAGAAAACCTCTTCTCTTTCTCGGTAAAAATCCTCAGTCGACTCCGGACTGCTCTGCGAGTTCCTCAACCTCGTCCACCATCGCACCTATCACGTCAAGTCCCGTCTGCCAGAAACCGGGGTTGTTTATATCTACCCCCACTCCAGAGAGGAGCTCTGCGGGCGAGGCGCTTCCCCCGGACCGAAGAAGCTCCATGTAATCGGGCACAAAAGACCTTCCCCGCTCCAAGAACATTCCGTAAAGAGCTAGGGTGAGCAGCTCACCGAATGAATATGCGTAGCAGTAAAAGGGAGAGTGTATGAAATGGGGAATGTAAAGCCACCAGTAAGCGTAGTTCTCAGTCAGGGTAACGGAATCTCCGAACATCTCGCGGTTAGCCTCGATCCAGAGTTCGCTTATTCTCGCGGTCGTAAGCTCCCCCCGATCTCTTCTTTCGCTGTGAAGGCTCTGCTCAAACCTTGTAAGCACCGCCTGTCTGAAGACCGTGGCCATTATGTCCTCGAGTTTTTCCGCTACCAGAACCAGCCTGCCTTCCCTTCGCGTCTCTTCCTCCTTGAGGCGGTGAAACACGAGCATTTCCGCAAAGACGCTTGCGGTCTCAGCAGTGGTAAGAGGCGTGTGGGCCTGAAAATAACCCTGTCGTCTCGAAAGATACTGGTGCACGCCGTGGCCAAGCTCGTGAGCCAGAATCATCACGTCTCTCGGTTTCCCGGTGTAGTTCATAAAAACATAGGGGTGTACGCCGGGAACCGTACCGTGGCTGAAAGCGCCTCCTCTTTTCCCGTCCCGAAGCTCGGCGTCTATCCAGTTTTTCTCGAAAAACGAAGACGCGGTCTTTTTCATCTCGGATGAGAATTCACCAAACGAAGAAAGCACGATTTCCTCTGCCTTGTCCCATGGAACCTGCTCCCTCTCCGAACCCAGGGGAGCGTAGCGGTCGTAGTCGTAGAATCTTCGGTACCCGAGAAGTTTTCCCTTGAGTCCATAGTAGCGTTTTACGAATCCGAAGCTTCGCTCGCACGATTCAAGCAGGGCTTCCACGGCACTGTGGGATATCTCGTTGCTAAGGTGACGCGCCGACATGGGATCCTCGTAGCTCCTAAGCCTGTCGTTTATTGAGTGGTCGTTTACAAGAGTGTTGAATATGTAGGTAAGTACATGGGAGTTCTCTTTAAGCCCCCTTGTGAGACCGGACCAGGCTGCCTTTCTTTTCCTTCTGTCCGGGTCGTAAAGAAGCGAGAGGGTCCGGGACTGGTTCAGCCTTTCGGTCTTGCCCGAGAGCCTCACACGAAACTGGATATTGTTCACGACCTCGTCAAAAAGTCTTGAAAACGCCTTCTGCCCGGTGTTTGACTTCTCTTGAAGTATCTTTTCCTCGGCCTCTGAGAGAGTGTGATTTCTGTACTGTCTTTCCTGCTCGAGAAAATGCCTGTATTCCGAAAGTTCCGGGTTATTAAGAAGTTTCTTCGCTCTTTTCTTCGGAACCGAAACCCATTCAACGTAAAAGAAAATGAGCTTTTTCTGAACTTCCGTCGCCTTCTGCTGCATTGACGAACGAAAGGCGCCGTTTTTGGGGTCCCGGGTGTCGGCTGCAAAAACAAGGTGAGCGAAGGAAAGTATCTTTCCGATTCTTTCCGACAAGCGCTCAAGCTCCTTCACCGCTCCCGCGAGCTTCCCAGCGGTAAGTGAAGGAGACTTTATCTTCCCCCTGTACTTCTTTTCAAATCTGCCCGCACGCGCCGATATCCTCTCGAAATCCTTCTCCACGCGTGGGTCGGAAATTCCTCCGTAAAGGTCCGAGAGATCCCAACTTATGCCTTCTGCTTTCGCCATGTCCGTCTCCGTAGCTCCTTGTCGGGAGCAAAAATTAAGTTATTCCCGAAGCAGGTATATATCCTCAAGCGATCTTCCCTTTTCCATGTAGTCCATTCCGTAGCCTACGAGGAACCCTTCATCCACCTGGAAACCCGTGTAATCAGGCTCTGGATCCATCGCGCCCTTTCCTCTTTTGTCTATGAGTGCGCATATCCGAAGCGAACCCGGGTTTTTAGACTCTATGTGCTGCAGGATAAACTTCGCCGTCTCCGAAGTGTCAATTATATCTTCAATTATTATAACGTCCCTGCCCTCCACTTCGCATTCAATATCCCTTAAGAGCTTGAGGCGTCTAGGCCGCGTTCCCTCTCTGTAACTTGAAACCCTGAGAAACTGCCTTTCGACCATTACGGTCACCCGCACCAGAAGATCTTCAAAGAAAGGACGCGCTCCTTTAAGAACGCAGACCGCGACGGGAGTTTTTCCCTCGTAGTCCCCCGAAATTTGCTCGGCGAGCCTCGAAACGGCGGTTTTTATATCGTCTTTTAAGAGAAATTTTTTAAGCGCGACACCTTCTAGGATTTCAGTTTCTTCAGACAGCACCTCGCCCCTCCTTCAAAGTTTTTTCAAGTTCAGGACAAAGTTCGATCACGGAGCGGCGAAGAAACCCCCGCTCGTAAACGTCGGGATCGACAATCTCTCCGTTCCACACGAGTATATCCAGGTCCATTTTTCTCGGGCCGTAGCGATCCTCCCCGACACCTCTCCCGAGGGAAACCTCTACTCCCTTGAGCAGGGTTTTCAGTTGCTTGCAGCCAAGACGGGTTTCTATCAGCAAGGAACCGTTTAGAAAATCCTGCTGCTCACGGGATCCTATGGGCTTGGTTCTCACGAACTTCGATTCTCCGAGAACCCTGAGTTTCTCCCCGAGCATTCGTTTGGCGACGCTTACGTTTCTCTCGGCGTCTATGTTTGAACCGACCCCGATAATAACCGTATTCATACCCTGATACCTTCTCCTTGCGCCGACAAACCGGTCTCCAGACCACAAAACCAAATTTCACTCAGCCACCTAAGCCGGCATCCGCGCCTAATCGGAACCGTATTTTACATCTAGCCTGCTGAATGTTAAGTATGGTTTAAAAAACCGCGGAAAAGTCTTCCGCGTTGCGTCTCCGAGAAAACCGGCAAGACGGCACCTGTCCCGCTTACCTTTCCCTCGCTTCGGTCACAGAAACGGAATCAGCAAAACGGAGCGCCCCGGGCTTCTCCACCTTCACCGACGCCCACCTCACCGCCGGATCCTCAAAAACTATATCGCATATACCTCCGGCGACTCTCTCAAGCAGGTTAAAATCGTTTGTCTCCACAAAGCTTATGATCTTTTTGTTTATGGCCTTGTAGTCCAAAGTATCATCTATGTCGTCGCTCTCGGCGGCCTTGCGTCCGTCAAAATCGATGGTGACGTTTATGATCAGGTCCTGGCGGTTCTCCTTCTCCCAGTCATAAACCCCTATTATAGTACGAAGCCTCAGGTTTTCGATCTTTATTATCATCTGATCAGGTAAGACTCATGCCTCCGTCAACGAAAAGACACTCTCCGGTGACGTAATTATTCTCCAAAAGATAGTTAAACGCGTTAATTATATCCTCAACAGAGCCTGGACGCTTCATCGGAGCTCCCCGCGCCATCTTGTGAAGATAGTCATCCCCGAACCCCGGGGGAGCGAGAACGGCCCCTGGGCACACGGCGTTTACCCGAAAATCGGGAGCGAGTTCCCTTGCAAGCATTTTCGTCAAGTGATAAAGACATTTCTTGCTCAGGTTGTAGCAAAAATGCTCAACGGGATTTTTTCTGATTCTCGTGTCAAGGAAATTAACGATAAGCCCTCCGCTTGTCTCAGTGGAAAAAGACTGGGAGAGAAAGAAAGGTGCCTTGAAGTTTATAGCCATATCGGTTTCAAGAAATTCGGGGGTCACGTCACGGAATCCGACGTTCTCGAAAATTGAGGCGTTGTTAACAAGAACACATAGCCCCCCGAAGCTTTCCGTGACTTTCGGGACAAGCTCTTTTGCGTCATCAGGTGATGAAAGGTCGCACCTGAAAAGCTCGCATTCAACACCGGTCCTGAGAATGAGTTCCCTTGTAGCCAGGGCCTCTTTTTCGGAGGAATTGTAGTGAAGGGCGATATAATAGCCCTTCCGGGCGAGATTCAGGGATATCTCCTTTCCTATTCTCACCGCCCCGCCTGTAACCAAAGCCGCCTTTTTCATTTCACACGGGAAACAACGGTTTTCATGTAGCACACGCTGCAAAAACCGCCTCTGAGTATATGTTGATATATTATTCCCATTGTTTATTATAAGTAAATTTAAAAACGGCCCGCGAAAGCGAAACCCCGGCCGTCGTTTCATATGAATCCGACGCGCGCTGCCGCGGATCTTTAATGTTTGCGTACGGATTTCTCCCCGAGGATGAAGAATTGGAGAACCTTGTAATCAACTGTATAAGAACGCTTGCGATGGACGCCGTGGAAAAAGCGAAGTCCGGCCATCCGGGAACCCCGATGGCTCTGGCTCCCACGGCTTTCGTACTTTTCGACAAGTTCTTAAGGCACAATCCCAAGAACCCGAGTTGGCCCAACCGCGACCGCTTCATCCTTTCCGCCGGTCACGCTTCCATGCTTCTCTACGCCGCCCTTTACGTAAACGGGTACGACATCCCGATTGACGATATAAAGAAATTCCGAAGCCTCCACAGCCGCTGTCCCGGTCATCCCGAAGTGGGAATCACGGCTGGAGTCGAGACTACTACAGGGCCTCTGGGACAGGGAGTATCGAATTCGGTTGGAATGGCCATAGCAAGCAAATGGCTTTCGGAGCACTTTAACCGTCCCGGCTACGACATAATAAATCATCATGTGTATTCAATCTGCAGCGACGGGGACATGATGGAAGGAATTTCCTCAGAAGCCGCATCCATAGCAGGACATCTGGGGCTTGGAAATCTGATCTGGATATACGACAGCAACAGTATAACTATCGAGGGCAGCACCTCGCTTGCGTATTCCGAGGACACGGAAATGCGGTTTGGTTCCTACAACTGGCACGTGGAGAAAGTCTCGGATGCAAACAATCTTGAGGAAATTGAAAAAGCCCTAGATCGCGCACGATCCGAAACCAAAAGGCCTTCCATTGTAATATTGAAAAGCCAGATAGCCTACGGAAGCCCCAACAAGCAGAACACGTGCGAGGCCCACGGATCGCCGCTTGGAGAGGAGGAGGTCAGGCTGGCGAAGGAATTTTACGGATGGGACGCCCCGGGGAACTTTCACGTCCCCGAAGAGATTCTCTCCTACATGAAAGAAGCAGTCGCCAGAGGAAACGATGCCGAAGCGGCCTGGAAGGAGAATTTCAGGAAGTATTCAAACGAATATCCGGAACTTGCTCACGACTTTGAGATGCTCAATAAAAGGAAGCTGCCTGAGGGATGGGACAGCGATATCCCGTCTTTTGCCTATCCCGCAGACCCGGTTGCGACCCGTTCCGCGAACTCAAGCATAATTAACGCCATAGGAAAAAAAGTGCCGTGGTTCATGGGCGGCGCCGCAGATGTAGGCTCCTCAACTAAAACCTATATTAAGTG
>JAPOYE010000020.1 GCA_026706695.1 Candidatus Dadabacteria bacterium
CGTACAACGACACACGTTCACTGACGTGCAGGTTGAGACAGCTCGCCGGTCTTAAGCAGAGGGTCTCTGTTCTCGCCTGTATCCGTTTTCCCTGCAGCCGCCTTGAGATATATAACAAGTGAGCGGTCAACCGCCCGCGCGACAATTTTCATATATGCCTCTTTAGAGCCGCCCATCTGTGCTTTTTCAAGCGAGTCAATATAGGCCAGCCGGTCGCGTTTGCGTATTATCGCTGTCGGGTAACCCGACATGAGCAGGATCATGTTCATTAGAAGTCGCGCCGTGCGACCGTTGCCATCGGTAAACGGGTGAATGGTAACCAGCCGGTAGTGAGCTTCCGCGGCCAGTTCCACCGGATGCAGGTCAGTCGCCAGCTTGAGCCATTTTGTCAACCCGTTCATAAGGTCCGGCACTTTGTGCGGATTCGGCAGCACAACCGCCGAACCGGAGATTCGCACCGGCGTCACGCGATAACAACCGGCATTCAGATCATCGATACCCTTCATAATAAGATAGTGGATATGCAAGATATCCTTTTCGGTCAGCGAATGCGGTCTGCGTCTGGCTTGTTCTTTCACCCAGTCGAGAGCACGAGCGTGATTTACGGCTTCCATGTGCTCCAGAAGCGATTTGCCCCCGACGGTGAGGCCTTTCTCGACCACCAGCGCGGTTTCACGGCGACCTAGCGTATTTCCTTCGATTGCGTTACTCGTATAGGTCAACTCAACTCGAAACCATTCGTCCAGATTGCTTAGAAGGGCATCAGGCAGCGGTCCATACTCATCCAGCAGCTTCTTTTTTGCGGTTAGTTTCTCGTACTTCATGAGATAGAGCATAAACCATAACGTTATGGTTTTCAAGTCAGATAAAAATCCCGGTGAAATTTTGCAGGTGTCGGCAGTTTTTTTTATAGACCCGAAAAGCCTAAAGGTGCAGGCAATGTTGTGGCGACATGTTTTTTATTCGATATGCAAACCAGTGCTTGGTCTTGAATCTGGATTCCCGCTTGCTATAATTCAGATCGTGAACTACTGGCTTGTTAAATCGGAACCGTTTAAATATTCATGGGAGGAATTTCTCCGCGACGGACGGACATACTGGGACGGGGTTAGGAACTATCAGGCCAGAAATAACCTGAAGAGCATGAGAAAGGGAGATCAGGTTCTTTTCTACCACAGCAACAAGGGCCTTGAAGTGGTAGGTATATCCGAGGTCATAAGGGAATATTACCAGGACCCCACGACGGAAGACGAAAGATGGGTCGTGGTTGACCTGAAGCCCGTGGAAACGCTGCAGAGCCCTGTATCTCTCAAGCAGATAAAGAACGACGAAAGACTCGAGGGCATCTCTCTTGTAAGGCAGAGCAGACTTTCGGTAATGCAGATTGAAAAGAAGCATTTTGATGTAATCGTCGAGCTTGGAAGAAAAAGCCTCTGACTTCCACGAAGATATCTAAGAACCGCCTGCTACCCCAAACAGTCCTCTGTGGAGATTCATTTCGGCGAAACGCTGAACGGAGGTTTCAACCGGCAGGCAAGCTTGTTTTTTCACATCGGCCTCCTACGGTTATACTTACCAAAACAACTAGTTTATATTTTAACATCCTATGAATACTCAACTTATCATCAACTCGCTTTTTAACGAGACGAGGATAGCGGTCTTGGAGAAAAGCAGACTGATCGAGCTTTTCATTGAAAGAAAATCCAGTTCTTCAATGGTGGGCAACATCTACAGGGGGAAAGTCGAAAAGATAGTCCCCGGAATGCAGGCCGCGTTTGTCGGCATGGGAGACGGCAAATCCGGGTTTCTCTCCGCCGAGGATGTGTATGAGGAATCGCTTAGCGAACTTTTTCTTGAAGAGGAAGAGACAAAAAAGTCTTCCAGAAAAAACCATCAACCGATACAGAATGTGCTGCGTCAGGGTCAGGAAGTTATGGTTCAGGTTACAAAGGAACCCACCGGGAACAAGGGTCCCAAGCTTACCTCTCACGTGGGCATACCGGGCAAGTATCTTGTTCTGCTTCCCGGGGCAGGCTCGGTGAACCTATCCCGCAAAATAACCGACAGAAAAAGCAGGAAAAGATTTTCCGAAATCATGCGGAACAAGCCCGAAGACATGGGTTTTATAGTGAGAACGGCGTGTGTGGAAGCGGATGAGAAGGACATCAAGAGCGAGATGAGGGCGCTTGTGAGGAAGTGGAGAAGGATAAAGAAAAAGTATGAAGAATCGAAAAACCCGGGCGTGATATACGAAGAAGCCGATACCTGTATCAGGGTCGTCAGGGACCTGATGGGAAACGGCCTTAAGAAAATTGTCGTTGATTCCCCCAAAGCCCACGGCCGGATTACCAAGTACTTTTCCGACAAAATTAAGAAGGATGGCTTCAAAGTCGATATGTACAATAAAGAAGAGCCCATATTCGACAGATACGGAATCGAGAGCCAGATCGAAAAGATGTACAGAAAAAAGGCCTGGATGAAGTCGGGGGGCTACCTGATCATAGACGAGGCCGAGGGGCTTACCGTGATAGACGTTAACTCCGGGAAACTTGTCGGAGAGGAGTTTCACAAGAAAACAATAATGAAAACGAACGAGGAAGCCGCAGTTGAAGCCGCGAGGCAGATAAGGCTTCGCAACCTGGTCGGAATCATAGTTATCGATTTTATAGACATGCAGTCTGTCAGGTCGAGAAAGAAAATAGAGTCGCTTTTCACGAATGAGATGAAAAAGGATAAAGCGAGGACCACGATCCAGGAAATATCGTCTTTCAGCGTAATCCAGCTTACCAGACGCAGGGTCAGGGAAAGTATACTTTCCGACCTGACCGAACCCTGCGATACCTGCGAGGGGAGTGGGCGGATAAAGTCGATATACACCACCTGTTACGAGATACTGAGGGATATTGATCAATGGACAAGGCAGAGCGCTGAAGGGCCTCTTGTCGTGCAGGCCAACAAGAAGGTTGTAGCGAAGCTCAGAGAGATAGAAGGAAGATCCATGAGAAGAATCCAGCGGGAGAGGGGGGTAAAGATAAAGTTCAAATCGGTTGAAGATCCTCTCGAGAAGTACATCATTTCCAGAGAGGGGGCTTCGGGTTAGCCGAAAGGAGTGTTCTGAGTTGAGCAGGAACGGATTTCTTTATCATGTGGCGATCGCCGTAAGGGATATCGAGAAAGCTGAAGATATTTACTCCAAATTACTCGGACTTAGGGTTGTCCACAGAGAGGACGTAGTCAACTATGGGGTGAAAACATCGATGCTTTGCTCCGAATCAGAAGAGGGCACTGCGGTAGAACTTATCGAACCTTTGGACGAAAATTCTCCGATTTCGCAATTCCTGAAGAAAAGAGGAGAGGGTGTCCATCACATCTGCTTTCTTGTGGACGATATAGAATCTTCTCTCCGGGCCCTCGAAAAAGAAGGTGTCAGGCTGATCGATGAACATGCGAGACCCGGATCTTACAACTGCAAAGTTGCCTTTATACATCCCAAGTCAACGAACGGAGTGCTTGTGGAACTTGCGGAGAAGATAAAGGATTGAGGAGATGGTCTTTGATCAGGTGCCGCTTTGCCCCTCTTCCTTATTGTCTGGGTCGTCGTCTTTTAGGGATTTTCTGAACCCGCTTATTCCCTTGCCGAGCGAAGACCCCAGATCTCCGAGTCTGCTCGGACCGAAGATTATGAGCAGGATTGCCAGTATCAGGATTAATTCCCATATTCCGAATTGTCCGAACATATGAGGGAAATGATACCCGAATACTGTTGCTTCTCAAGTATTTCAGGATGATACTCTGAATTTAGCGATATTACGTCTGCGCAGGCGGAACTCGGGTTCAGGTCGCGTCCCCTGGCGGATTCGCTGAGGGGCACCTATCGATGGTTTGACGAGCAGGGCATGCTCGGCGAGAATGGTTGAGATGGCCGAGGAACAACTTCACAGCGTGATGGTATGGGCAGTCATTGCTGCGGCTGTCCCGACGTTTTTTTATCTGCTCCGTAAAACCGCACCCTACGGCCGTCATTACGCAGGTGCGGGCTGGGGGCCGCACATTTCCAGCAGACTCGGCTGGATCATCATGGAACTGCCGGCGGTTGTCGTCTTCCTCGCCGTCTATTTTAACGGGAAGTCTGCGTTCCACATCGTGCCGCTGCTCTTTCTGGTAATGTGGCAGTGCCACTATCTGAATCGGACGTTCGTTTACCCGTTTCGGATCAGGACAAGCGGGCGGAAGACGCCGCTGCTGGTGGTCGGGTCGGGCTTTTTCTTCAATGTGATTAACGCCTACGTCAATGCCCGATTCATTTCCGAATTCGGCGAGTACACAGTTGGATGGCTTGCCGACCCTCGTTTCCTGATCGGCGTCGGGGTTTTCTTAGTCGGGATTGCTCTCAACCTCCACGCCGACAACATCCTCATTCGTCTACGCAGACCGGGCGGGACCGGCTACGTGGTTCCGCATGGTGGCGGGTTTCGCTTTGTCTCGTGCCCGAATTATATGGGCGAAATCCTCGAATGGGTCGGCTGGGCACTAGCAACGTGGTCGTTGAGCGGCCTAGCCTTCTTGCTGTTTACCTCCGCTAATCTCGTTCCCAGGGCGCGCAGCAACCATCAATGGTATGTGGAAACCTTCAAGGATTATCCACCGCACCGCAAGGCCCTGATACCGGGCATTTATTGATTAATAAGCGTATGGTTGGCTGCGTGTCAGATTTTCGAGAAATCGGCAATCATGAAAAACAGATCTTTTATTTCATTGAGCAAAGCCAGACGATTGTCTCTGATCTTCTTGTTTTTGTCCATGACCATTACCGCGTCAAAGAAACGATCTATTGGTGCGGAGAGTGTTTTTATGGATTCAAGCGCTTTGAGGTAATCGCTTTGCCTGGCAGCTTTTTCAGAATCGGCCAATTTCTTTAAAACCGCTGTCTGCGTCTTGGTAAAAGCTCTATGGAGGTCCTTTTCCTCTTTTCGCTTAAACAGCTTCTTGTCAAGCGGTGAAGACGGTCTGGTTTTCGCTATGTTAAAAACCCTCTTAAAGCCTGTGGCGAGGGCCTCAAAATCCTTTCGTTTTGCGAATTTCTCAAGCGCGTTTATTCTGCGGTAGGCGTCAAGGGGATTGTCAAAACCTGCCGAGATTACAGATTCGACGACATTTCTCTCGTAACCTGACTCTGTCATTAGGTTGCGGAACCTTTCGGAGAAAAACGCGAGAATGTTCACTTTAAGTTCTTCCTCGGACAGCTTGCCGTCACGAGCTTTTTGCGCGTCCATGGAATCGAGCACGAGCCTTACGCCGCGTTCAAGGAGCGTGGAGAGAGAAATATCAAGCTTCTTCTCTATGGCGATTCTTATTATTCCGAGGGTCTGTCTTCTCAGCGCATAGGGATCGGAAGATCCAGTGGGCGCGAGATCCGCGATGAAGGACGAGCAGATGTTATCCGTTTTGTCCACTATGCTTAGAAGTGCTCCGGTTTTCGTTCGCGGGAGTTCACCGGTCCTCGTAAGCGGCATGTATTGCTCCTCGATCGCGTTCGCGACGGCCTTTTTCTCCTTGGAAACAAGCGAGTAATACTTGCCCATTACACCTTGGAGTTCGGCGAATTCAAAGACCATCTGGGTCGCGAGGTCGGACTTTGAGAGTTCCGCGGCCCTTTCAAGATCGGAGCTGGCAAAGATGTCGGCGGCAAGCATTCTCATACGCTCGACTTTTTCCCTGTAAGTCCCTATATCGGATAGAAACACCATGCTCTCAAGATCTTCTGTGTAGGCGCTTAAGCTTTTCTTCGTATCTTCGGAGAAAAAGAATTCGGCGTCGTTAAGTCTAGCCCTTATTACCCGCTCGTTTCCCCTTATAATTACCTGTTTATCCTTAACCGGGGTTCCGCAGACAAAGATGAAACAGGGAAGAAGCTTGCCGGTCTTCTCAGAATACACGGGGAAATATTTCTGGTGATTCTTCATCACGCTTATAAGAACTTCCTCGGGCAACCGCAGGTATTTTTCCTCGAACTCTCCCACCAGAACCGTCGGATGCTCCACCAGGTTCACCACGGTTTCAAGCAGTTCAGAATCTTCCTTTATGGTTCCGCCTATCTTTTTGGCCGCCGCCTCTGTGTCCCTTCTTATGATTTTCTTTCTTCTCTCCGGGTCCGCTACTACGTTGTTTTTCTCAAGTGTTTTCAGATAATTTCCCCAGGATGTCACTCGAAACGGTTTCGGGGAAGTGAACCTGTGGCCGAAGCTTCGGTCAGAACTTTTGATGTTCTCAACGCTGAATTTTACTGGCTTGCCATCGTAGAGCGCCGCTATCCATCTTATAGGTCTTGCGAAGGTCAGTTTCCCGTCGCCCCATCTCATTGATTTCCGGAATGGGACCGATGAGATTACTCTCGGAAGAATCTCTTTTAGAACGGATGAAGTTTTTTTCCCCTTTACCGTTTTCCTTACGCAGAGGAATTCGCCGGTATCCCTTTTTGCGATAACGAGTTCCTCAACATCGACTTTCTGGGACCTAGCGAAACCCGCAGCGGCCTTGGTGGGCTTTCCGTCTTCGTCAAACGCTATGCGCTTGGGCGGCCCGAAGTTCTCGGTCGTGCGGTCTTTCTGCTTTCTTTCAAGTCCGCTTACCCTTGCCGAAAGTCTTCTCGGGGTATAGAAGATTTCCATTTCCTCGAATTCAATACCCTTGTCGCGGAGTTCTCCGCTTAGAATATTGCCCAGATCCTCCCGGGCTTTTTCAAGGAAGAGAGCAGGTATTTCCTCCGTTCCGATTTCGAGTATCAGTTCTTTTTCCATGGGTTGTTTTTCAGGAGGGGGAATCCCAGGTTTTCTCTGGTCTGCAGATACGAAGTTGCGCACAGATTCGCAAGCGCCCTTACCCTCGCTATGTATGAGGCCCGCTCGGCTACCCCAATCGCCCCTCTCGCGTCAAGCAGGTTGAAGGTGTGCGAACTTTTAAGACAGTATTCGTAAGCGGGGAGGGGGAGCTCCTTTTCGATAAGTGATCTGCATTCCTGCTCGTACATGTTAAACAGGTCGCTTAGCATCGCGGGATCGGATTCCTCGAAGTTGTACTTTGAGAACTGGACTTCGCTCTGATGATGAATCTCTCCATACGTTATTTCCTTTGTCCATTCAAGATCGTAAACGCTTTCGACTTCCTGCAGGTACATCGCTATTCTTTCGGTTCCGTATGTTATCTCGGCCGATATCGGATCAAGATCTATTCCGCCCGCCTGCTGAAAATATGTGAACTGGGTTATTTCCATACCGTCAAGCCAAACCTCCCAACCAAGTCCCCACGCTCCGAGCGTCGGGGATTCCCAGTCATCCTCAACGAACCTTATATCGTGCTCAAGAGGGTTTATTCCGAATGACTTCAGACTGTCGAGGAAAAGTTCTTGGATATCATCGGGAGAAGGCTTTATTATCACCTGGAACTGATAGTAGTGCTGAAGCCTGTTGGGATTATCTCCGTATCTTCCGTCGGTCGGTCTCCTTGAAGGTTCGACATATGCCACGTGCCAAGGCTCGGGACCGAGGCAGCGCAGGAATGTGGCCGGGTGAAAAGTTCCGGCGCCTTTTTCTATGTCGTAGGGCTGGACCACCAGACATCCCTTGGATGACCAGTAATCCTGAAGAGCCAAAATAAGTTCCTGATATGTCATGACCGGCAAAATACTACCATTAAAATAGAAGAATCAAATATGCCGGCACTTTTGTAAGGGCTTTACCCGCGGGCATGCTTGTTATGAGGTTGTTTGTTGACCAGTTGTTTTATAACGGTCCGATTCCTCAAAGGAAGGCAGTTTGAGCCAGTACCGTGTGTGGCGTCGCTGCCCGGTTCTGTTTAGTGCGCCCATGGCGACCATATTAGCTAGATCGCGCGTCGCCGTCGAAGCCGTTGCCCCAGTTATTCTTTGATAATTTTGTGCGCTGAGACCGCCCTCAAAACCATCCGGTTCAGCATCGAAGAGCCGTAGAAGGATTTTTTCCTGTCGCGGGTTTAACGAGCCATGGAGCCGATCGAATAACCGTGTTTGCTGAATTGACCGGATCAGACGGCGTTCGCTCCAGGTCTGGGCGTCAAGCACTGTATCCGCAAACCACACAAGCCAGTTGGTAATATCAAGCGATCTGCCACTCTCATCCAGAATAGCATAGTAGCCCTTGCGCCTTCGGGCGATGGTGCGGGAAAGCGCAATTAAACTTGGTTCGCCGAGTGACTGGGCGAGGGCTTTTTCCGCCAAAGCACGGGCTATGCGACCGTTTCCGTCCTCGAAGGGGTGAATACGTACAAAGTACAGATGTGCCGTCCCGGCCCATGCCAGAGAGGACATCCTGCTTCCGATTGAGGCAATCTGATCGTACCACTCTATGAAACGTTCCATCTCCTCTGTCATCCGCTCCGAAGGTGGTGCTTCATAGTGAATCTTGGGGTTATAATCCGGCCCGGAAACGACCTGCATAGCTTCGGGGTGGCGACGATAGCCGCCGACAACCTCCAGATGAGGACGGTCTCGCATAAGCATCCGGTGCCAGCGCCACAGCGTTTCGTGGTCAAGCGGGCGGTCAAACTCATGGTAGAGCGCTACCATCATTTCAGCTACTCCCTCTTCCTCGGGTGAAGCGGTTTTCCGGCTGGCGGTTAATCCAAATCGTCGTCGGATGGAGGATTGCACTGATTCCCGGTCGAGAGTCTCACCTTCAATTGCGGATGTTTCGACCGCCTCGCCGCTCAGCCATTTAACTCGCAGTTCGGACTGATCTTCATGGGTGAGCTGGCGCCAAGCGCCGATCCTGCGACCTGACTCATGCAGGAAACGCTCTTCGAAAGGTGCCAGAACAGACCGATCCCATGTGAAGTCCGGCCAGTTAGAATGTTGCCATACCCATTTCATGAGCTATAAAAACACCTCCTATAGCCCATATTCTTACCTGTTTCTGGGCTATAGGGCAAGCTCTATGGTTTCAGCGAAAAGCGGACACCCGGTAAAAAGGGTCGTACGCACTCATGCTTTCTATAGCTCTTTGAGCGATAATCCTACGCTTTTTTTCTTTCCCCATTTTTCCCTCAACCTTGGGGAAAAGCCCGAAGTTTATGTTCATCGGCTGAAATCCGCTTTTTCCTGGGGTTGAGATGTACTCAAGCAGGGAACCTATGGATGTTTCCCTTGGGACGTGGGCAGGTGCGAGCCCAAGCGCTTTTCTCGAGGCGTTTATTCCGCAGACGATTCCGGTTGCTGCGGACTCGACGTATCCTTCAACTCCCGTGATCTGCCCGGCGAAAAAGAGGCCCGGACGGGAACTCAGGGAAAGGTCTTTCTCAAGGAGTCTCGGGGAATCTATGTACGTGTTTCTGTGCACGCTTCCGTATCTTAGAAACTCCGCCCTTTCAAGCCCCGGGATCTTCCTGAAAACGGTTCTTTGCTGAGGGTATCTGAGCTTTGTCTGAAACCCCACCATGTTGTACATCGTTTCCTCGCTGTTCTCCGTTCTTAGCTGCAGAACTGCAAAGGGGGTTTTCCCGGTTCTCGGATCAATTAGGCCGACGGGTTTTAGGGGGCCGAACCGAAGAGTATCTCTTCCTCTCTCGCATATGACCTCAACCGGCATGCAGCTTTGGAAGTAGAGTGCTTTCTCAAATTCCCTGGTCTCCACTTTTTCTCCGCGGATCAGGTCGTCAACAAGCTCGTAGTACTGATCCTCAGAGAGCGGACAGTTGAGATAATCTCCCTCCTCAGAGTCTCCGTGGCCGTATCTTGATCCCCTGAAGATTTTCGAGCGGTCGATTGTATCTGCGTCGATTATCGGCGAGATGGCGTCGTAGAAGTAAAGATATTCGGATTCCGTGAGCGAGGAAATCTCCGCGCAAAGTGCATCCGAGGTAAGAGGACCGGTGGCCACGACCACGGTCCCGTTTTCGGGTATTTTCGTTACCTCTTCCCTTTTCAGGTCTATAAGTTCGTTGCCCTGGATTTTCCGCGTTATGTAATCCGAGAACATTTCCCTGTCGACCGCGAGAGCTTTTCCCGCGGGAACCTTTGAGGCCTCGGCTGCCTCGATCACGAGTGAGCCGAGGCGCCTCATTTCCTCTTTAAGTATTCCTGAGGCGTTCTCCATGGATGCCGATTTGAGAGAATTGCTGCACACAAGCTCCGCGAGATCCGAAGTTCTGTGCGCGGCGGTTTTCCTCCGCGGCCTCATTTCATAGAGAGTTACCCTTACTCCAAACTTTGAGATCTGATTTGCGGCTTCAACCCCTGCGAGCCCTGCGCCGATTACTGTTATTGACAATTGCTTATACCAAGATCCTTGAACTTGAGTAACCCTTTTGTGAATTCAAGCAGTTCAATTTTAACAGACTGCGGAAGTTTCGCATCTACCGCGGTCCGTTTTGTAGCAAGGACTTACATAAGATATAATTCCCCAAGATTATGAGCTATGGAGCAGTTGTATTTGACCTTGACGGAACCCTGATTGACTCTCTTGAGGATCTTGCTGATGCCGTGAATCAGGCACTCGGAATAAACGGATTTCCGCCGCGCGCGACCGGGTGCTACAGGTACTTTATAGGAAAGGGTCCGAAGGTTATGGTGTCAAGAGCCCTCCCCGAGGACAAAAGAAACAATGATGCTGTCGTTGAAAAATGCCTTACCGATTTCAACAGCATCTACAGCCGTGCCTTTAACGTAAAAACCACTCTTTATGACGGTATACCGGATCTTCTGAACGAGCTTTCCGAAAGAGGTCTGAAAAAGGCGATTCTTACCAACAAGCCGCACGTGTTTACCGAAAAATACGTGGAGGATCTGCTTGCCGACTGGAATTTCGAGGTGGTCATAGGGCAGAGGGATGAAATTCCGAGAAAACCGGATCCCTCGGGAGCGCTGCGGATATCAAGGGAACTCGGAATTGACTCGTCACAGATGGTTTATCTTGGAGACTCGGGGGTGGATATGCTTACTGCAGTTGGGGCGGGTATGCTTCCGGTGGGAGTTCTCTGGGGTTTCCGAACGGGAGACGAGCTTCGTGAAAACGGAGCCGAACATCTTATAGAAACTCCGATGGAACTGCTCTCAATTATTGATTTGTAGCTTCCGGCGTATAATGGCCATGGATTTTGAACATGTAAAACTGGGAATTCTCGGAGGCGGTCAGCTCGGGAAAATGCTCTGTCTGGTTGCGAGCAACTGGAACCTCCGCACCTATGTGCTCGATCCTTCCGCCGATTGTCCGACGGCGTCCGTGTGCACCGGGTTTACCCATGGAGATTTCAGGAATTACGAGGATGTCTACGAGTTTGGCAGAAATGTTGACATCCTGACAATAGAGATTGAGCACGTAAACCTGCAGGCGCTTTTTCGGCTGCGGGAAGAAGGAGTCATCATAAGGCCTGAACCCCACGCGCTTGAACTCATACAGGACAAGGCGAAGCAGAAGGAGTTCTATGTTTCAAAGGGGCTCCCCACAGCCGATTTTTCGGTCTTTCCCGGGAAAGAGGCTATAGTTGCGGCCGTAGGGTCCGGTGAGATAAAAATTCCTTTCGTCCAGAAACTTTCAAGGACGGGTTATGACGGAAGAGGAGTTTATGTCGTTAGAAAAAAGGAACAGCTCGACGATCTTTTAGAAGGAGAATCGGTCATTGAAGACCTTGTTGATGTGGAAAAGGAGATTTCCGTTATAGTCTCGCGTAATTCCACCGGGGAAACGAAATGTTTTCCTCCGGTAGAAATGCTGTTTAACAGCAATGCAAACATAGTTGAATTCCTGATAAGTCCCTGCGAGCTTGACAACGCAATGTCCGCTCAGGCATGTGAACTTGCCGAGCGCACGATAAGGTCTTTTGACATGTGCGGGATACTTGCGGTTGAGATGTTTGTTTCCAAAAAAGGCGAGATACTTATAAACGAATCCGCTCCGAGACCGCATAACAGCGGGCATCACACGATTGACGCGGCTCGCACCTCGCAGTATGAGCAGTGTCTGAGATCGATTCTCGATCTTCCCCCGGGCGATACTGAAATAAAAACTCCTTCTGTTATGATTAACATTCTCGGGCAGCCGGGTTTCGAGGGCGAGGTAAGGTACGAGGGACTTCGTGGATGCATGGGCGTTGAAGGAGCCAAGTTCCACATATACGGTAAGACCCTTACCAAGCCTTACAGAAAAATGGGACATGTCACCGTGCTTGACGATGATATTTCAGGCGCGCTTGAGAAAGCGAGATTCATAATGAGCAATCTGAGGGCGATAGCATGAAACCTATTTTAGTAAGCGTTATCATGGGTTCTGACTCGGATCTTCCAGTCATGGCGGAAGCGGTTGAGGTTCTGGAACAATTCGGCGTAGGGCATGAAGTTACCATAGTCTCGGCACACAGAACTCCGGAGCGGCTTGTGGATTTTTCAAAAAAAGCTCACAAAAGAGGAGTTAAGGTCATAATAGCCGGGGCAGGGGGTGCGGCGCATCTTCCGGGAATGGTGGCCTCCGTTTCTCCCCTTCCGGTCATAGGGGTTCCGATAAAATCCTCAAACTCGATTGATGGATGGGACTCTGTGCTTTCCATCCTGCAGATGCCCTCGGGCGTTCCGGTCGCCACGGTAGCTCTCGGCGGGGCGAAAAACGCCGGCATCCTTGCCGTTGAAATTCTTTCCGTTGCCGACCCGGAACTTTCACGTTCGGTAGTGGAGCACAAAAAGAAGCTTTCCTCTGAAGTAAAGAAGAAGGCAGCGCGACTTGAAAAGATGGGTGCCTCGGTCTATCTTGAGCGGACAGGCGAGAAGAAGAAATCTTCCTGAGACTTGTACCTTCCCTCGCTGCTTTTGATCATCCCGCTGAGAGGGATTTCTGTTTGAATGTGAGGGCCGTTCAATGCCTTTGCCTGACAACAGGTATTCTGCAGGGAAGGTAACTCCTCCTTTTTCGCAGAATTTCAAGATTTTCCGGTTGGCTCAGCAGGTAGAGCAGGTTGTCCATGACTTCATTCTGAATCAGGTGTCCCCGCTCCCACCTGCTGAGGGTTTCTTCGTCGATTCCCGTTTCGCGGGAAAATTCTTCCTGAGACATGTTCGTGCGCTTTCGAATACGGGTTATCTCTTCGGGCGTCAGCACCCCAAGATAATTGCATACGGCTTCATGCCTCAAGTCATCCGCCCTGCTGTCTGTATACTCAAAGGAGCACTCATTGCAGCTGTAGACATCCACAACTGCGCTCAGAAAAACGCGTGGTTGAGAATTTCCGTACTCAAATCTGTCCTCTTCTTTCCTTATGTGCACATCAGAGGATCCACACATGTGGCAGGTGATGCTCTGTTTATCCATTTTTTCGGTTCCTTTTTAATTGCTACCGCTCTCCCCGTCGCTCAAATGAAAACTTGTAGCTGCTCACCCCCTCCCCGCAAGAGAGCTTTAGGAAGGTGAGGTCGTATTGGGGTTGATTATACTGCGTTCCTCAATGGTGGCAAGAATTAAGGAACGTGAAACTTAGCAAAGTCATTTCTTCCTTTACAATTACATTGTCGAAACACATAATAAACACGACACAATAAAAGAAAAGGTTTGGCAACAAAACCACTTTTAAGCAAACTATTTTTACACTTTACAGTCATATTGCTTGCCACACCTAGGTAGAAGAACCTGATGCTGACGAAACTAACTGTCCGTAACTTTAAATCGCTTGACGACGTGACAGTCGAATTACCGCGTCTTGCTGTTCTCTTTGGACCAAACGCGGCAGGCAAGAGCAATCTTCTCGACGCTATTCAGGCGCTTTCATGGATGGGCAATGCGCGCACGTTGCTTGATGCGCTTGGAGGACCTCTTCCTGTCCGAGGTCTTTCCTTTGAAGCGTTTTCTTTTCCTTCGGATGGATTACCAGCATTACTGCGAAAACAGTCTGCACGGTTCACCCTAGAAGCCGATTTGGTTACCAAAAACGGGAAATACCGATATCGTATCGAACCGGAAATCGATTTCAAATCGGGTCGTCTAAGCGTTGCTGACGAGTATCTTGCCCAGCTCGGAGTTGCTGGCAATCCAAAGGGAACACCTGCTATCGAGCGCGTAGATTCCACTCTACACATTCGGCGTAAAGGCAAGGCAGGTCCTCCTCGGCGGGAACCATTAGGTTTGAACCATTCAATTCTTTCCGATTTAAGTCTTGGCGGAAAGGATTACCTCTGGTTCGAGCAAGTGCGCATGGAACTTTATAAATGGCGCACCTATTATCTTGAGCCACGAATGGTGATGCGTGTCGAGGAACCCCCTGCTGATGTTTCAGACATTGGTGTTCACGGACAGTATATTGCGCCGTTTTTATACAAGCTTCAAGCCGAGTACCCGAAGCATTTTAATGCTGTATCTCGAACATTAAGATCGATAGTGCCGAGTATAGATAAACTTACTGTCGAACTGGATGAGAAACGCGGCACGCTGAACCTCCTGATTCGGCAGTCAGGTATAGAGTATTCATCTCGTGTTCTATCCGAAGGAACGCTACGGATCCTCGCACTTTGCGCAATTGCCGTTAATCCTTGGGAAAATTCTCTGTTGGCACTTGAGGAACCCGAAAGTGGAGTTCATCCGCGTCGACTTGAACTGATAGCTCAGCTGTTACTGTCTTTAACCAAGCAGCCTGGCCGTCAGGTCATTGTTACAACCCACTCCCCGCTGTTTGCCGATGCGATACTGAAGGCGAAGCGCGAGTCATCGTCACCTGATGATATCGGGCTGTTTAACGTTCGCCGCGTAGAGCGAGCCACCGTGATTGAGCCCTTTAATATAAGTGGTCCGCTGTTTAAGGATATGGAAATTACCGCGGCGCTGGCTGATGATATGGACGACGGGGGATTTGAAAGCCTGCTGTTACGAGGCCTTATTGATGAGTAATCGAGTGGTGGTCGATCTCTTCGCCGAGGATTTGGCACATGAAAAGTTTTTGGAACCAATGCTGAATCGGGTTGCCCGCGAAGAAGGTGTCAAGGTATGGACCAGAGTGATTTCCGCCAAAGGCGGACACGGCAGAGCCATTAAAGAATTTGAACGTTATCAGAATACCAAAGACAAACTTGACAGAGAACCGGGGGATTTTGTGGTGGTTGCCATTGATGGGAACTGTTCCACATTTGTTAAGGCGCGAGAGGAAATTCTGAATTCTACAACTCCAGCGTTGATTGACAAACTGGTTGTCGCATGCCCAGACCCGCATGTTGAACGTTGGTACCTCGCAGACCCAAAGTCATTCGAGGTCGTTGTGGGTTATCGTCCCAAAATCATCCCTAATAAGTGTGAACGTGATCACTACAAACACTTACTGTTGGAAGCGATCCGCAAAGCTGGCCATCCGGCTCCGCTGGGTGGAATTGAATTCGCCTCTGAGCTTGTGGAAGAAATGGATCTCTATCGAGCTGGGAAGTCTGATTCATCTCTAAAGGCGTTTCTGGATGACCTTCGAATCAAATTAAAGACAGTTTCTACTAGATCCTAAAAAATTTATAGACACGGGTCGGGTTGCAATACAAATGATAAAGGGAACGAACACGAAATTGGTGAATGCAGTTGCGGCGTACTTCACCGAACTTAGGCAGGTGCGTGCGTCAGGTGGCGCAACCGGAGAGCGGTCGAGGTATGGGCCGCTTGCTAATCTGCTGAATGCTATTGGCGCGATGCTCAAGCCAAAGGTGTTCTGTGTTGGCGAGCTTGCCGACCAAGGCGCTGGCCATCCCGACTTCGGTTTCTATGCGGCAAAGCAGATTAAGAAGGGACAACCGCGCTATGGCCAAATGCCGGAACGTGGCGTGGTTGAAGTGAAAGCTGCCGATGACGATGCGTGGCTCACCGCTGAGGGTGATCAGGTAAGCGGTTACTGGAACCATTACCGGCTGGTGCTTGTGACCAACACGCGCGATTTTATATTGGTGGGTGAAGATGGTTCAGGCCTTCCGGTGAAACTCGAAACCTTCCAACTGGCAGATGGTGTAGACGATTTTAATCGAAAATTAGATAAGCCTCTTGCCTTTGCCCGCGAGGTTGGTACTGGCTTCGGTGAATATCTTGCACGTGCCCTTTCACATCAAGCCACACTTGCTGAGCCGAGAGATTTGGCATGGTTGCTTGCTTCTTATGCGCGCGACGGCTTAGAACGAGTTGAAGCGGCGGACGACACTCCATCGCTCAAGACAATACGTTCGGCATTGGAAGAAGCGCTAGGAGTTCAATTCGAGGGCGAACGCGGCATGCGTTTTTTCCATTCGACACTGGTACAAACTCTGTTCTACGGAGTCTTCTCGGCCTGGGTTCTTTGGTCTAAGAACTTAAAGGCCAATGAAGGTCCTCTGTTTGAGGGCAGTTACAGACCCGCGCAATTCGACTGGCGTGCGACGGTCTGGAATTTACGCGCTCCAGTATTACGAACCTTGTTCCAGCAGATTTCCGACCCCGGACGCCTGCAACCGCTTGGCCTTGTTGAAATCTTGGACTGGACGGCGGCTACACTAAACTGAGCTTCCAGTATAAGGGATGAGCTAACTTTCTGTTTTCACTGGACAAATCAATTTTTCCGTTGTTCCCCGCTGGGGACACTACTGCAATTTTACCCCCAG
>JAPOYE010000021.1 GCA_026706695.1 Candidatus Dadabacteria bacterium
AGTTCTGGAGCAGCAGTGAAGCGTTCGATTATTTCGTCATAGGTTGTGATCGCGGCTTCAAAGTCGTTAAGGCTCTGTAGCGTATATGCTTTGAAAAGCCTTGCCCAGGCGACCGGTCCCTGCATCTTCGGAGCATCAGTGAAGCGTTCGATCATTTTGTCGTAGGTTGCAATCGCCGTTTGAAAATCGTCGAATTTTTCTAGAGCGTTTGCCTTGTCAACCATTATCCAGGCAATCGGTCCCTGCATATCTGGGGTGTCAACAAATCGTTCGATCATTTCATCATAGGTTGTTATTGCCGTCTGGAAGTCATCGAGTTTTTCTAATGCTTTTCCTTTGCCGGCCATCGCAGAGGCTACTTGCCTCCGTATATCTGGGGTGTCAACAAATCGTTCGATCACTTCATCATAGGTTGTGATTGCCGCTTGAAACTCGTTGAGTTTTTCCAATATATTACCTTTGCCGACCATTGCAGAGGCGACCTGCCATTGCATATCTGGGGTGTCAGCAAATCGTTTGATCACTTCATCATAGGTTGTGATTGCCGCTTCAGAATCGTTGAGTTCTTCCAGGCTATACCCTCTGAAAAGCATTGCCCAAGCGACTTCCCGCTGCAGGTATGGAGCATTGTTGTTGCCAAAGTGTTTGATCACCTCATCATAGGCTATGATTGCCGCTTTAAAATCGTCAAGTTTCCCTAGAGCTTCTGCTTTGCCGACCATTGCAGAGGCGACATGCCACTGTAGAGCTGGAGCATTAAAGTGTTTGATCCCCTCATTATAGGCCATGCTTGCCGCTTTAAAATCGTCGAGTTTCCCTAGAGCCTCTGCTTTGCCGATCATTGCAGAGGCGACATGCCACTGTAGAGCTGGAGCATTGTTGTTGCCAAAGCTTTTAATAACCTCGTTACAGGTTGTAATCGCGGCCTTAAAATCGTCTGTATATCCATATGCAAGGATCTTCTTGTTCAATAGAAAGGCAATATCTGATTCCGACATTGGAAAAAGGCTGACATCTTGGGAGTTAAGAGCTTGGTCTGCTATCTTAATGACTCTTTTGGGATCTTTTTCTCTAAATGCAATATTGATTTCTTCTTCAATAAGCTGCTTGTTCATAAGCTTATAGTTTTCTAAAGCTTGGTTGAATATTTGACGAATGGTTTGCCATTTTATGCTGGAGAATTCATCCTCAGTGTGCAACCGTTCGGCGATTGCACGCTTAATTCCTTCGCGGATGGTTTTTGATTGAGTTGCCTCCGCAATTAGATTGCGGGACATCTCGCTTAATTCAGACTCATTGTAGAAGACAGCCATGAAATAAATCAGATTCTTTACCACGGCTGCCTCGTCGCGTTCACGTCGTAGCTTGTAATAAATACTGTAGAGACGTTCTGCTGCTACGTATAACCGTTTATTTGTACTGCCGTCTGTTATTACAGCACCCCGATTTACCAACCGTCCAAGCATAGTTGATACTGTCCGAACGTCCATGCGTGCACGAGCTGCGATTTCACCCGGTTTCGACGGTTGCCAGAGATCAATAATTGCGAGATAAACACGTCGTTCCATCCTTGGGAAATTCTCCAAATGGTTACGAAAATACTCGGTGTGCTCGTCAATAAGCGTGACCAGTTCTTCCATCAGTTGATGCATAGATCCGTGTCGTGCAAAATCGGCGATGATAACCAGAAGCCGGGGACTGCCGCCTGTGAGAATCTCAAGTGGTCTGATTTCGCGTGCGCTTGCTTCCTTGCCGCTGACAACCTCCCACAGACGGCGACAATCTTCGGTGGTTAGTTGTTCAAGGCTGGTGATTCGAAACAACTCAAAGAAGGGTTGCTCTACATCTTCTAGGCTCTCAAACCAGCTGGTAGCGGAGGCGAGTAGCATGATTTGTGGTTCCGACTGAAGCACTTCGCGAAGCCTCCAGCCGAAATCTCCGTCTACGCTCCTGGATAATGCTTGAAGGTTCTCAACCATCAGGACGAGTTTTCTGCCTAGTTGATCTGCCGTTGCCAGAACCGTGGCTCGTGCATGGTCTCCAATTTCCCGCTCCTGCCAACGGTCGATCAGAGCGGTATGTGTTTCTCGCAATTCCTGCGCGAGTTCGGGGTTATATGCTGCGATCTCCCTCGCAAGGTGAAAAAGCGTTTCAAGCCAGAAGTCAGCTAGAGTGAAGATCTCTTGGCTTTCCTCCATGAACTGTACTGGTAACAGGCTTTTGGAGAATTTATCGTTGACTCGCAGTTCGGCGGCAACTCGCGAAAGAAGCATGGTTTTTCCGCGACCACGGGGAGCGACGATCAGAACATGCTGGCACGAAGATGATTCGATATTTTCATGTAAGATTTCGAGGACGATTTTTAATTCGTGGTTTCGGACGACGAACTGTGAGATGAGTTCTTCGTCAGACTGATACATTCCTGGGCTGAACTTGCGGACCGGCGGGCGACTGGTCAATTTATTTTCTGCATTCTCTGTGCTCATTGTGTCTGCTCCTGCGATTTATCAACCGAGCGACGATTTTCAATAGGAATGTGATGACGGAAACGAGCGGACCACCAGTCCCTCAGCAAATTTGAGGAGAAGCGGTAGCCATCTTCGCTAGCTTCCAGGTAGCCGTCATGCTCCAGAACCTCAAGCACATCTGCAATGCACGCTGGCATATCTTCAACCAGAGAGGAATACATCTCCTCAAGGCAATGTCTCGCGCTTGGTGTGAATACCTCTTGTATAGCCGCCTCTGCGAGGATCTCCATTGCTATGGAGTAGTAATCATCATCCCCTCCAAGACCTTCTTTGAGACGTGTCTCGTAATACACAAGATCGCTTTGTCCCCAAGCTCCTAGGAGCCTCCTATAATAGACTTCGTTAACATCA
The DNA here is from genome assembly GCA_026706695.1 of Candidatus Dadabacteria bacterium. Taxonomy (NCBI): domain Bacteria; kingdom Pseudomonadati; phylum Thermodesulfobacteriota; class Candidatus Dadabacteria; species Candidatus Dadabacteria bacterium. The sequence goes on from JAPOYE010000021.1 coordinate 2,880, forward strand.
TCCACAATTACGCGGTTTTTCCCTTGCATAGTGGCGAAATCTCGAAGACGCGCGAAGAAGGACTGCACGTGGTGAGGAATTCCGCTGCCCAGTTTTTCGTACACCGCATCTGCAACGCCGTTCTCTATGGACAATTCGTAATCTTCGGCGAGACGGGTGAAACACTCGACACTGGTGTTTCGATCCCATGGACCTAGACGAAAAGGATAGAGATGATTGATGCGGTCAGGGATCCCGAGTCGTCTTACCAGATGATCCAATCCAATACTGCCAGATACTATTAGAACAGGAGAATCATTGCCTAAATCTTGAAGTGTGCCACGTAACCAGCTCAAAAACTCGTCAACCCGTTGCTCACCGTTATCATGTTTGAGCATCCGCTTGAGGAAGATAGGAAGTTCGTCGATAGCAAGGAGAACCGACTTGTCATGCTCGGCACAATTGCGGAGCAACTCTTTTCCGTGGCGTCTCCAACTTCCAGGGTCGAGCGCAGCACGGATCTTCACGCGAAATTCATCTGGACCAGCCTCTTCAATGTTGTCTTTTAGCCAGCGTCCCGCTGTAGCAATGAGGCGCGACCTGATTGGTTGAATCGGGTACGCAGCTTTCGCAATATCCGCAATTGCATCTTCCGCGCATGTTGCCGCTTCTACATCGGCAAAGAGGAAGGCCCAACCATTAAGCTCAAGCCGACGTCCGAGTTCGCGGACAATGCTTGTTTTCCCCATGCGCCGCTGTCCGGTAAGCAATATATGATTGTGGTCTCGGACGTGTGTTTCTAGGATGTGTAACTCGCCCTCACGATTGAAGAAGTCGCCACCGCTTACCCATCTGCCTGTGGATAATTTCATGTTCTAATCTTCTCCTATTGAATCAAATTTTATGAATAACTTTATACAACAGAATTGTTACCAACTGTTTTGTTGTATATGAAAAGTATCATACAACAGAATTGTTGTCAACTGTTTTGTTGTATGATTATATCATGTTATCTGAGAGTAGGTTATTTTTTGAGAAACTCAGAATGCCGCACTGGCCTTCGTCGTTTGACCTGTCCGTAAAATCCTTGCCAAATTTAACCTCGCCGTTCGCTGACGACGAACCTGTCCGCTGCTTCCTGATTTCCCTTCACTGGGATATAAAAATCTTGATAAGAATCCCTCCAAAACGATATACGGCAAAGACCGCCAAGCTTAACTGTGTTACTCCGGCGGGTATTTAATCTCCCAAATTTCCCTTTTTCATGTTTACAAAGACTTTTACTGTGGCAGAATTAAAAGCTTATTACTGCCGATGTAGCTCAGTGGTAGAGCAGCTCACTCGTAATGAGCAGGTCAGGGGTTCGAATCCCCTCGTCGGCTGTATAGTAGCCTCAGTTCCCCCTCGGCGACTAACTGCGTGATACAGCCAATGGCGAGTCTTTTATCAAAGGAACGTATCGTTAGAGGCCCGGAATTCAACCGCTGGCTGGCTGTGCCTCCATCTATTGCGGTTCACCTGTGCATTGGCTCCGTTTACGCCTGGAGCATATACAATCCCGCGTTAATTGAAGTGCTTGGCGTTGCCACTAGTGCGGGCGACGACTGGACCCTGCGTCAGGTAGTGTGGATATTCAGCGTTGCGATCGCGTTCACCGGGCTTACGGCGGCGTTTGCCGGCAAATGGGTTGAGAAGGTGGGACCACGCATGGTCTGTGTTATGGCAGCGTGTTTCTGGGGTGGCGGCTACATGCTCAGCAGTCTCGGTGTTACTTTGCATCAACTGTGGCTGATTTATCTGGGTTACGGCGTAATCGGCGGTATCGGTCTGGGTTTAGGTTATGTTTCGCCGGTCAGCAATTTAATTCGCTGGTTTCCGGACCGACGCGGCTTGGCTGCCGGAATGGCGATCATGGGTTTCGGTGGCGGGGCGATGGTTGCGGTGCCGCTTAAGGAATTTTTCCTCCAGTACTTTTACAAGGCGCCTCAATACTTGGGGACGGTCGATGCCGTCGATATGATCACTCATTCGGGCCGACGCTTTGTTGAAATCGGCGGTCAGCTAAAAGAGGTTGTCGTCGCGGGGGCTGTCGAGGCGGCACATGTGCTGGCGCCCGGAGCTGAAGCGGCCGGGGTGTATGTGGTCGGCACCGGTTCCGCGGGAGTCGCCCAGACCTTTCTTCTTTTCGGAGTGGTTTATTTTCTTGTGATAATGGTCTCGGCGTTTTTATATCGTGTCCCGGTTTCGGGGTATAGACCGAAGGGATGGGAGCCGCCGGCCGGCGAGGATTCCAGCAGGCGAATGATCACTCAGAAAGATGTGCATATGGATCAGGCGTTAAAAACATCTCAGTTCTACCAGGTGTGGGTCGTGCTGTGCCTTAACGTTACAGCCGGCATCGGGATTATCTCTGTCGCCAAGACAATGATGACCGAGATATTCAGTAACGCGCTTCCGGGTATTATTGACGTCACTTTTGCCGCCACTTACGTCTTGATGATCGGCATGTTCAACATGCTGGGGCGCGTTATGTGGGCGAGCGCCTCCGATAAACTGGGGCGACGCAATACGTGTTCGATATTTTGCGCGGTCGGTTTTTTGTTGTATTTGTCCATTCCCGTGGCCGCCCACCAGGTGAATCTTAATCCTTCGATTCTTTGGCTGTTAATGTTTTATGCGGCGACGATGATAATTTTTACTTTCTACGGGGGTGTCTTCGCTACCGTTCCGGCATATCTTGCAGACCTGTTCGGTACTCGCTACGTCGGCGGCATCTATGGACGTTTGCTGACCGCTTGGAGCGTTGCCGGAGTGCTTGGCCCCTTGGCGGTCACCTCGCTTAGAGACCGTTCGCTTATGGCCGAAATCAATCGCCTCGCGGAAAGTGTATCGCCACAGGAATTCACTAAGACTTTCGGAGCCGGAATTAATGACCTCGAGATACTGGTGCAGAATAAAACCGTAACGCTTGCGAAACTCATGGATATCGCGCCTGAAGGAACAGTGGACCCGACGGCTTCCTTGTACAACTCGACGATGTATGTAATGGCGGCGTTGTTAATAATCGCTTTGATAAGCAATCTCCTGATAAAACCGGTTCACGAAAAACATCACATAAAGGATTGATGTGTGCTAGAGCGGAATAACAGGAGTTAAGAAAAATCATTGCAAGACCAATAATAAGATTTCTTGCTTTTTGTCAGCCTTTTTTTTACAATTCCCCTAAGTTGAAAATAACTTTAAGGGGGATATAAGCATGAAATTCGGCATTGGTTATTACAGTCTTCAATCACCCTCTCACCATCCAAGACCACATAGTGAACTGTACAGCGAAATGCTGGCTGAAGTGGAGATGGCGGATCAGATGGGGTTTGACTCCGTATGGCTGACGGAGCATCACTTTTTGGATGATGGTTACTGCCCCTCAATGCTTATAGCCGCTTCGGCAATCGCCGCCAGGACTAAAAATATCCGTATAGGTACAGGTGTGTTGTTGATACCCCTTCATGACCCGATCCGAATAGCAGAAGATGCTTCCGTTGTTGATCTCATTTCCGGCGGAAGATTTATACTGGGACTGGGACTGGGTTACAGGAAAGAAGAGTTTGATGGATTCGGCAGACAGTTAAAGCAGCGCAGGGGCAGGATTGAAGAAAGCCTTGAGATACTGAACAAGAGTTGGAGTGATGATCCGTTCAGTTTTGATGGAAAATATTACCAGGTAGAGGATTTGAATGTAACTCCCAAACCCATTCAACAGCCAATACCAATATGGATCGGTGCTTTTACAGAACCCGCCATAAGGAGAGCAGCTCGGATTGGTGCTCCGCTTTACGTTCCGGCAATCGGCGTAATACCGATTATCAAATACCTTTTTGATATGCATTCATCTTTCTTGAAGGAATATGGCAAAGACCCCGACGAAGTTGAAAAGCCACTTGTCAGAGAAATTTATATTTCCGACAAAAAAGCCGATGATGCTTGGGAGGATATAAAAGAGCACGTTACTTATACGGCCAAGGGATATGCTTCATGGGGTTCAATGGTGGATGCTGAGGGCAACTTGCTGAGTGATCCGTCAGATCCGATTTTGTATGACCTTGCAAGGCAGCAGTCAATTATAGGAACCCCCGAAGAATGTGTTGAGACTATCATGAATTACCGGGAAAGCTTACCTATAGACAACCTGATATGTAGATTTAAATTCCCGGGTATTTCGCATGAAGAAGCAGTAAGGTCAATGAAGTTGTTTGTGGACAAGGTGCTGCCTGAAGTAGGATAGCTCGGCTGTTTCTCAAGCTATATTTTTATGTTTTTTGGTAACGCTTTATTTGATGTTTTCCATCTCGGCAAGTGTCAGGCTGAGCTATGTCAAAGCCCTGGACCTGCCCAAGAGTGATTGGGTTATTATTTTCGGTTTCGGTATCTATACGACCGCGCTGGAAACAAAGGTAGCGTGCGGCGTCAGCGGAAGACTTTTGAGAAGTACTCCCTGAATTCGCCGCTGCTAAGGTTGGTCTGTCCTGAGAGTTCTTTAAGGATCGCGGGCGTTTCGATATCCTCGCGTCTTAACTTGATCATGTATTTCTGCGAAACCTCGTAGGCTTCGGTGTTCCTGTCCATATATCTCACTTTAATGCTGTTTGTCTTTTTATCTATTAGTTCCTGAAACGGGATCGCCTGTATTTTCCCCGTTCTTACGTATACAAGAGCCCCGCCTCCCTCTCCGCCGAGCAGGTACTTTACGGCACAGTAGCCGAGCTTTCGTGTATAATCGACGTCAAATGGAATCGGATTGGCCGAGCGCATTTCATAGCCAAGCCTCTTGTGCACCAGTTCCGCTTCAACTCCTTTCTCGGACAGTTTTTTGCCAAGAGCTTTTTTCAGAAGCTGACCGAAATTAACGTCAACGTATCTTATTCTTCCCATGCCGTCCTTGTCCATGAGTCCTAGGTCAACGGGATCTATCTTGTCAAGCATCCCTTCGGCGAGTATGGCTACTCCGTATTCCCTCCCCATGCTCATTCTTTTTATTATGGAACCCTCGAGAATGGCTACGACCTTCTCAAGCGGCACTTTTTCCTCTTCGAAATCCTCGGGGATTATCGTTATTGTGGCCCCTGAAGACTGCCCGATTCCAAGAGCTAGGTGACCCGTTCTCCTGCCCATGGTTATAACCAGAAACCATCTGCCCGTAGTTCTCGCCTCTTCCATTATGTTATTCATTATCTTCGCCCCGACGTCCCTTGCGGTTTCGAATCCGAAGGTTGATATATAGTCGGGAAGGGCGATATTGTTGTCTATTGTTTTGGGCAGGTGCGCTATTTTTAACCTTCCCTCGAAGTGTTCGTAAAGCGTTTTTGCGAGAAACATTGTTCCGTCGCCGCCTATGGTTATCAGACTGCCTATGCCGAGTTTTTCAATCGAGGAAACCGTGTTTTTAAAGGTTTGCTCAGTTGCGAGGGGATTTTGTCTTGATATTCCGATAATGGAACCGCCGGTTGTATGAATCCTTGAAGTGTTCTGGATATCAAGATTCAGGACTTTCGAGGTGTCTCCCACGGAGATCCACTTAAACCCGTCGAGAATTCCAATTATCTTCTTCCCCCTGTTTTTGGCCTCGATAGTGGCCGAGCTTATCACGCCGTTTATCCCGGGGGCGGGTCCTCCGGCCGCTATTATTCCCAGATTGTCCATTTTCCTGCTAGTCATTTTCTCCGTACCACCCCGTTCCGTAACCGGCTTTGTATTTCTTGCTTCGGTATCCCCGCGTGTAAAGAAAACTCCCTCCGGCTATGGCTCCGCAGGCAAATCCCGACATGTGCGCCCACAGACCCTCGGTTCCTGCGTCACCAATATAGCCGATTCCGGTCAGAAACTGAACGGCAAACCAGAAAATTATGAAAAGATAAGCCCTTATGCGCACGAAGTAGACAAACACCAGGACTATGAAAAGCGTAAGAATCCTTGATCTTGGGAAAAAGAGCATGTACGCACCCAAGACTCCAGAAATCGCCCCGCTTGCTCCTATTACAGGAACTGAGGAGTGGGAGTTCAAAGCCACCTGGATGAATACGGCTATCAGTCCGCACACGAGATAGAAAAGCAGGTATCTGGCGTGCCCTAGCAGGTCCTCGACCGCGTTTCCGAATATGTAGAGAAAAACCAGGTTCCCGGCCAAGTGAAGCCAGTTTTCATGGATGAACATGGAACTGAAATATTTTGCCGTCCTGCCAAGAAATCCGTAGGCTTCAAGGGCGGTTATCTTGCTGGGCAAAATACCGTGCGTCTGGTAGAACATCTCAAGCGCCTCCCCTGTCAGAGAAAGGGTATACGCGAAAACCAACACGTTTGCGGCGAGAAGCGCGTAATTCACATAGGGGACGATTTCGGTTTTTATTGTGCTTCTAATCGGTATCATTATGACAATTATACTTAAGGCAGTTCCGGGAGTTAGGGTAAATTGCGAAAACGCCGCACGGATGTTCTGACAAGGATAAGAACGGACATGGAAAAGATGTTCCGCGAGGCTACTTGCCTCTTGGTAAACGTCAGGGTGTTTGACTCCGCCTCGAGTGGCGACCTCGGGATTCCCGAGAACTTGTCTCCACCCGAGCTTCTTCAGGAGTTTTGTTCCCTTGAAGTGGAAATTGTCTTTTACGGTTCCGGTGGCGGAGACTTCGCCTCAACAAGCGGGTTCGGGGACCTGATCGAAGAAAACGGTCACCGCATAACCGACGACCGCGCTTACGTTCTCGACAGGGCCGGGGAAAAAGACTGCGTGCTGCTGGGCTCCGAGCTCTCCGACGTTGATTTTTTCCTCTCCGGGGTTTTCTCCGTATCGCCAAGCTCCGCTCCGCTTGACCTCAAGGCGGTTTCGAGCTACGTATCAAACTTCAATGGAGAGGCGGTTTTCACGGAGCTTGGAAACCTGATTGTTAATTCGAAAAGGGGAGACTGGGAATAATTTTTCTAACTGGAGCAACCGGACAATATGGACTAGGGAGTAGTATATGAAAGGACTTCAAGGGTCTGTTAAAAGGAGTTTGGAAGCACTGGCAAGACCGGAAGAGGAGATAGCAACATACCCTGAATTGCTTTTTGCAACATTTATCGTGGTTGTTGGAGCGATAGTTCTATTCGCTATACTTATTCTTGCAATGGCTCTTCTTATGGGCACTTCTAAAAATACCCTCATATTCCAGTTAAACTTCAAGCAGGAACAAAGTATATCCGCTCACTCCCCGTCAAATTAAGGGACGGCGGACGCAGATACAAAACAATACCGGAGGAAGGAAAGTGGAACAGCTGGATTTCGGAGAAGAGGACAGGTACGTGAGACTTGATGACAAGAAAGACCCTTTGGTCAAGCTAAACGCGATTATCCCCTGGGAGATGTTTCGTTCCCGCCTCAGGTCGGTGTGGCGGAAGCCCGAGAAGCAACGCAAGTCAAGCGCGGGGCGCAAGCCGTGGGACGAGATAGTGATGTTCAAGACGATAATTCTGTGCGCTCTTTACAATCTGT
>JAPOYE010000022.1 GCA_026706695.1 Candidatus Dadabacteria bacterium
CCGTCTTCCTCCTTCATGCTGCTGCTGTGCTGGGCGTGGGTCATTGTGAACCTTATTCCGTCTATGACCACGTTGCCTCCCTTGTTACACGGCATGCAGTTCTGAACTCCCTTTGAGCCCAGCCAGTCGCAGATCTCCCAGTTTGCCACCACTTTGGGATTATATTTGCTGCATAGAGGAATCACGTCGCTTATATGGTCAAAATGTCCGTGTGTGACTGCTATGATGTCAACGTGACCGACTTCACGGAGCTGTTCCGGGCACGAGGGGTTTCCCTCAATCCACGGGTCTATCATCACCGTTTTGCCGGCGGGCGATTTTACTGAGAAAGTGGAATGTCCAAAGTAGGTTATTTCTATTCCGTTATCCAGTATTTTCATTGCTTATTCCCTCTCCTGACGTTCTTTCAGCTTTATGTATCCGGTTATTAAACCCGAAAAGAACCTTTTGTGCAAAGTCTCGAGATGTTTGAAAATATCGGCTGTGAGTGTAAATTAGACACCTGACTTTTGCTTTTTTCAAGTTCTGCCGGAGCATGTGTTTTAGATGTTAGATCCCAAATTGATTGAGCGAAATATTGATCTTGTTGGCGAAAAACTCGCTACCCGCGGTTTTGAGACCGATCTCTCGGAGTTTACAGTACTGAACTCCCGCAGAAAAGAGATAATAAAAAGGGTTGAGACTCTGGAATACCAAAGAAACGAGGGCTCAAGAAAGGTGGGTACCCTTAAGAGGTCCGGAGATCAGCAGGGACTTTCAGAACTTCTGCCCGAACTGAAGGCTCTCTCGGAAGAGATAAAGGATCTTAACGAGAAGAAAGCGGAGGCGGAAGGGCTTCTCAGGGAGTTTCTCCTGACCGTTCCCAACATGCCCGACTCATCGGTTCCCGAGGGTCCGGACGACACGGCAAACGTCGAGATAAGAAAGTGGGGAGAACCGAGGGATTTCGACTTCGAAGTAAAGGACCACGTGTTGCTAGGAGCCGAGCTCGACATACTGGATCTTCCGAGGGCGACGAAGATCGCAGGTGCACGGTTTGCGCTTTACAAAAACGCGGGCGCGCGGCTTGAGAGAGCTCTTATAAACTTCATGCTCGATGTTCATACCAAGCAGCACGGGTACACAGAGGTTCTCACTCCCTTCGTAGCCAACACGGAGAGTCTTACTGGAACGGGAAATCTCCCCAAATTCGAGGAAGATCTTTTCAAGCTTAGCGATACGGACTATTACATGGTTCCCACTGCCGAGGTTCCCGTTACCAACATTCACCGCGACGAGATAATTCCCCCGGAGATGCTTCCGATTAAATACGTGGCTTACACTCCGTGTTTCAGAAAGGAAGCGGGTTCTTACGGGAAGGACGTGCACGGGATAATCAGGCAGCATCAGTTTAACAAGGTGGAGCTTGTACGCTTCGCCGACCCGGAGAACTCGTACGAGGAACTTGAAATGTTGACTGCTGACGCTGCCAAGATTCTTGAACTTTTGGGTATTCCCTACAGGGTTGTTCTTCTTTGCACGGGAGACATGGGATTTTCTTCCGCCAAGACTTATGATCTTGAAGTATGGGTGCCGAGCGAGGGCAGATACAGGGAAATATCGTCCTGCAGCAATTTTGAGGCGTTTCAGGCGAGGCGCGCCAACATAAGATACAGAAAATCAAAGGGGTCCAAGCCGGCCTATCTTCATACTCTTAATGGTTCCGGGGTGGCTGTGGGCAGGGCTCTGTTGGCGATCGTTGAGAACTTCCAGACCGAAGAGGGGACGGTGGAGATTCCCGAGGTTCTGGTCCCATATATGGATGGTGTCAGGGTTATCGGCCGGTAATCCGCGCGGTTCTCAGATTTCCAGTATTTCTTTTTCTTTCTTTTCAAGCAGGGCGTTTAGCCTGCTTATTCTCTCATCTGTCAGTTGCTGTATTTCGGAGAGGGCTTTTTTTATTTCATCTTCTGGAAGGTTCTCTGTTTTCCCAGCTTTCTTTATGAGGTTGTTTGCATCTTTTCTTATCTGCCTTACGGATACCCTGTGTTCTTCGGCGACTTTTCCCGTGTGCCTGACAAGTTCCTTTCTTCTCTGCTCCGTCAGGGGCGGTATGGCAAGCCTGATCGTGTTTCCGTCGACCGACGGAGTTATTCCGAGTTCGGACTGCGCGATTGCCTTTTGAATTTCCTCAACCGCACCCGGGTCCCAAGCCTGTATAAGTATGGTCGAACTATCGGGCACCGAAACATTGGCGAGTTGATTAATAGGTGTCTGGGCACCGAAGTAGGAAACTCTCATCGTGTCGACAAGAGCCGCTGACGCCCTGCCGGTCCTTATTCTGGAGAGTTCCTGATCGAAAACGCTTACTGTCTTGTCCATCCTGTCTTCGGCGTCAATATAAAGTTCTTCAACAGACAGTTCTTCGCTCATTGTTCCGTACCGCTCTTTACAATAGTACCTACTTTCTCTCCTCTTATAACTTTCTCTATGTTGCCTTTCTCAAAAAGATCGAACACCACTATGGGAATATTCCCCTCCATGCAAAGAGAGATTGAGGTTGCATCCATAACTTTCAACCCTTTCTTCAGAATTTCCATGTATGTGAGCTCGGTGAACTTCGAAGCATCTTTGTTTTTAACGGGATCCTTGTCATAAATGCCGTCAACTTTGGTTGCCTTCATTATGATGTCCGCTCCCATCTGCAGCGCTCTTAAGGTTGCGGCCGTGTCGGTCGTAAAAAACGGATTGCCTGTTCCCGAGGCGAATATGACTATTCTTCCCTTTTCAAGATGGCGTATGGCCCTTCTTTTGATAAAGGGTTCGGCAACCTGTTTTATTTCAAGCGCGGTCTGCACCCGCGTTGACATCCCTTTTCTTTCAAGAAAATCCTGCAGGGCAAGCGCGTTTATCACGGTTGCGAGCATTCCCATGTAGTCGGCCGTGGAACGGTCCATTCCCTTTGAAGAACTGGAAACACCTCTGAAGATATTTCCTCCACCTATGACTATGGCCGTTTCTACCCCGAGTGAGTAGATGCTTTTTATTTCTTCGGAGACGTATTCAATGACGTCGGAACTGATACCAAACTGGCCGGGACCCTGAAGAGCTTCTCCGCTGAGTTTCAGCAGTACTCTTTTATATTTCGGGATGGTTTTTTCAGAGGATCCCATTGTCCAGTTTTTTCATTCGCCCAGCTGGTATCTTACGAACCTTTTTACAACTATGTTTTCGCCGATTTTAGCTATCAGGTTGTTTACAAGGTCCATGACTTTCATCTTGGGATCTCTTATGTAGGGTTGCTCAAGAAGGCATATCTCCTCGAAAAACTTGTTTATTCTTCCCGCAACCATTTTTTCCGCTATATTCTCGGGTTTTCCCGATTCCATAGCTTCTGCCTTGAGAATCCGCCTTTCATCTTCTATTTCTTCTTCCGAAACCTCTTCCTTTCTTACGTAAGTCGGATTGTTTGCCGCTATCTGCATGGCGACTTCCCTGCAGAGGTTCTGAAACTCGTCGTTTCTGGCCACAAAATCCGTTTCGCAGTTAACCTCGAGCATTACGCCGATTTTGCCACCCGCGTGAACGTATGAGGATATGGTTCCCTGGTCGGTTTTTCTGGTAATTTTTTTAGAAGCTTTCGCGACGCCCTTTATCCTCAGGACCTCGGAAGCTTTTTCGAAGTCCCCGTCGGTTTCCACAAGCGCGTTCTTGCAGTCAAGAAAAGGAGCTCCTGTTTTTTCTCTTAGCTCCTTTACCATTGTTGCCTTGATTTCAGCCATTTTTAATCCTCTTTTTTATCTTCTGTATTCTCTGATATCTCTTTCTGTGCCCGAGCGTCTTCACTTTGCGAAGATTCGGAGATCGCTACGGAAACAAAGCTTTCCTCACTTTCATCGGATTCAGCTTCCTTGAAAACAAACACCTTCCTTTCTACCACTACGCCCTCAAGGCTGTCTTCTTTTACCTGTTCAACCTCTCCGCTCACCAGTTTCTCCTGGTATATGTGAGTTCCTTCAATGCAGGCGTCCGCTATTTTTGAGGTGAACAGCTTTATCGCCCTTATGGCGTCGTCATTACTCGGAATCGGATAATCCGCATTTGCGGGATCGCAGTTCGTGTCCACGATTGCTATAACCGGTATCGAGAGGTTTCTCGCTTCTTTTATGGCTATATGCTCTTTTTTTGTATCTACGACGAAAATAGCGTCGGGAGCCCGCCTCATAGTTACTATTCCACCCAGAAGCCCTTCGAGCTTTACTATCTCCCTTCTAAGGTTTTTCGCTTCCCTTTTCGGAAGCATTTCCATCTGCCCGTCTTCCTCAAGTTTTTTCAGTTCCAGCAGGTAATCAACCCTCGAACGTATCGTGTTGAAATTGGTAAGGGTTCCGCCCAGCCAGCGCGTGTTTATGTAGGGCATGTTGCATCGGACCGATTCTTCCTCAATTATTCCCCGGGCCTGTTTCTTGGTCCCCACCAGCAAAACGGTTCCTCCGTCCGCCACTGTGTTTTTCACGAAAGTATACGCCCTGTTAAAAAGCGTGACCGTCTGCTGAAGATCGATTATGTGAATGCCGTTTCTTGCTCCGAAGATAAAGGATTTCATTTTCGGGTTCCAGTGGCTTTTCTGGTGTCCGAAATGTACTCCCGCTTCAAGCAGGCTTTTCATGCTGAGTTTTTCGCTAGCTACGGCTTCTTCTGTCATTAATTATCCTCCGAATTCCTTTTGCAAATCAGGTTTTAATACCAGAAAAACAATTATTAATCAAGTTGTAGGGTATCATAATGTTCCGCAACCCCCGATTCCGGGAACAGGAAGACAAGATGAAATACCTTGTAATAGCAAATCCCAAGGCGGGTACAAAAGCGCTTGGCCCAACGCTTGAGCAGATTCGCAGCGCTTTTGAAGCAAGAGAAATTATTTGCGATGTGAGATCTACGCAATTCCCCGGGCACGCTGCTGAGATCGCCGCGGAAGGGCTTCGTGAAGGCTTTACCCACATGATTTCTCTTGGAGGAGACGGTACGTCAAGTGAGATCGTGAGTTCGATTCACGGAACCGAAGCTGTCTTGGGAATTGTTCCGGGCGGCAGCGGGAACGATTTCTCGAAGGCGGCCGGTATTCCCCTTGATACGCAGGCGGCGGTCGACAATATCTTTTCCGGCCGGACGAGAAAAGCCGATCTGGCTTTTGTTGACGGAAAATGTTTTATAAACGGTTTCGGGGTCGGGATGGACGGGGCCGTGGCGCATGCTTTCGGGGAGCTGGGCCTCAGGCGCTTCGGTTCCTTCGGTTACATTGTTGGAGCGGTGGTCGAGGCGTTCCGGTTCCAGGGTTTTTTCTCCGAGATGGATGGAGAGGTCGGCGCCGCGGGCGGAAAACTGCTTCTCTTCGGCGCTTCAAACGGCCCTTTTCAGGGTGGAAAGTTCAACCTGGCTCCCAGGGCTGACATATTCGACGGATATCTTGATATTCATATAATAAGTGACATGAGTCCTGTGGGGAGGCTTTTTAAGATACAGAAGGTGCTTAAGGGTCGCCATGAGGGACTTCGAGAGGTCAGTATTATAAGGGCGAAGGAACTGCGGTTCGAAACCTTTACCGATCTTCCGGCTCACATGGACGGAGAGACCTTCCTCCTTCGTTCCGGAAAACATGATATACGGATTGGGGAGCAGGCAGTGAACATTATAGTTCCCGCGTAGGCCAGGAAACTCTTTTCGCGACGCGGCTGAGTATCAATGATGAGGAAAATAAGGAGCATTGTGGCGATAATTCTCTCGTCCCTGTTTACGGCATTCTGGGGCAGCGTGGGGATTGTGATGTCACTTCTCGCCTTAGGGCATCTTATAAAGTGCTCCGTTCGGCCTTGGGGGAAAACAGTTCTTTGGTCATGCGGAGTGCGGCTTGACGTAAAAGGCGCTGAAAATTTCCCGCAGGCTCCTTTCATAGTGATGTTCAACCACCAGAGCTCTCTCGACATACCCGTTTTTTCCGCGGTGCTGCCTTTCGAATGGAGGGCGGTCATGAAGAATGAAGTCGCCTCGATTCCCTTTATCGGCTGGGTGTGCTCACTTAGCGGACAGTACTTCGTTGCGAGGGACGGTTCGGTTGGAGATACGAACAGAGTCCGGGAAATCGTAAGGAAAATAAGAAACGGGCCTTCAGTGATTATTGCCCCAGAGGGCACGAGAAGCGAGGATGGAGAGCTTCTTCCCTTTAAGCAGGGCGGTTTTTTTATGGCTTCGCTTTCAAGGGTGCCGGTTGTGCCGATGATCATATGGGGGGGCAAGGATATAAGGAAAAAGGGTTCCTACGAACTTAATACCAACACAGATATTGTGGTCAGGATCCTTCCTCCTATAGATACCGCAAGCTTTCCGAAGGGAAAAGAGGGTGGAGAGAAGCTTGAAGGTGTAGTCCGTGAAGAGATGCTTCGCGAGATTGAAAAAATCCGTAGCAATCGTTAAACTCTAGGTTGCCCGGATCTGGTTGGAACTTTCGTTTGCTCTGTTTTGTTTGCCCCTGTACCTGTGCTCTGATACGGGTTGCGTGAGGTTGTCTTTTCTATGAACGATCATAAGGGAATTGCGGATTTGGATCTGCGGACCATAACGGCGCTTGCCGGAATGCCGAAGATAAAGAACCTGGTTAATCCCAAAGACCCGACCGAGATGTCGGTGCGTGTTATCGTAACCTTCAAGCCGCTTCCGAAAAATTACCCGGACACCGAGATAAACGCTTACCGGGAAAGGCTCAGGAACTCGCTTCTTAGCAACGGGGTCAACGTTATTTCCTGGGATGACGCGACAACGGAGGACGCATCTTACGGGGCATTCTCAAAGCTCATGGGGCTTAGGTCCGTGAGGAGGAAGGTAAACGCCGTAATAGACGTTAAAAAGAAGCTGTCTCCGCTCAGATGGCTCCTGAGCAAGGTAGCCGAGAATGTCTACAGGATTGTCAGGAAGGACAGTCTGTCGGTAAGCAGCATACTGAAGATAAGCGGATGGGCGGACGATTTCACCGTCGGCTATCTCCAGGATCCCTATAACACCCAGGTTATCACGATAATGTCCCTTGACCCGGAGTTTGAGAATGAGGATACGACCTATGAAAGAAAAATCTCCCTGGGCCTGAAAAACCTGATAAACAACATGTCGGAGATTGTTATAGGGGTTTCCCGCAGGAATTTCGCGATAATAAACATGAATCTCTCCGATTCCATATACGCCCATGACCAGCTTGATGATTTCGTGCTCTATTCGCTTATTCCGAAGATATACGCCCCTATAAAGCCACCGGTTCTGACGCGTTTTTCCGTAAGCGAGTACGACCCGCAGGAATTTGAATACGCCAAGAAGCTGTCTGCCCTGGGTGCGGACCTAAAGAGCACCGACCTTTTTCCCGCGGGGTCAAAATTTGTAGATGCGATAAAGCGCCTGTCGCACAGGGATGTGGCGAACAAGATACTTGACGGTAGAACCGGAGTTTCGTACGGATTCATAGCGCTTGCCGAGCCTCCGGGATACGATGGGGACAAATATATTGATGAGAATATGTGGAATTCCCTGCAGGAGATTCCGAGTTACAATCCCGACGAGGTAAGAGCGGCCTCGAACGACAGGTGGTATGTCAGAACCCTTATGGGAGGCAGGACGGTGTACCAGCAGGTTCCGGACATATGGATTGTCACTTCAAGATCAGGATGCGACAAGACGAACCTGAATCCGGATTCGGATATAGTCAGAATCGGCCTTGTGAAGGGAAAGCTTCATCTCGAAATACCCAGGGGAGTCGATCTGGGAAGAAAAGACATAAGGCCGTCTTTTGATACTTACGTGATACTCTCCCAGGCGCTTTCCTCCGCTCTCTACGCCCCTTCTCTTATTGAGAAGGAGATGTCCATTCTGCATTTTCACGGCTACCCCGACCCATGCTGGTTCGGCGTGAGCGAACATCACGCCGGAGCCCGGAATCCCTCTCTTCCCTGTGGCACCGTGGAGGCTGCTCTTCTCAACTATTCCGCGGTTTATGAAACCGCAACCAAAAACGGCAGCGATATAAAGCTTCTGTGCCTTGTCGAGTCAGACCACGGGGTTAACGTTATCGGTCCTGACAGGGAATATCTCGTGCAAAGGCTCCTTGCCGGTTCAAACGAGGGTCACATAATCCTTGGCGGGAAATACCTTCCCATGCTTAAGCGGCAAAGCGTCGCATCGCAATAGTTCTCAGCGCAAATGAGTGGAATAAGTCCTGGACAGAGTTCGATAGGTTGGATAGGAACGGGGATCATGGGTGCGCCCATGTGCGGGCACCTCGTTTGTGCCGGGTACCGCGTTTTTGTTTTCAACAGGACAAGGGAAAAGGCGGGAGAGCTGCTGAGTGAAGGCGCTATCTGGTGTGACTCGCCCGCCGAGGTTGCCCGCCAGGCCGATGTTATCTTTACCATTGTCGGTTACCCGGATGACGTAAGAGAGGTGTATTTCGGTCGCTATGGCCTTCTGATTGAGTCCGAGCCCGGTCGCATCTTCATTGACATGACCACGACCGAACCGACCCTTGCAATAGAGATATACGAAAAGGCGCTTGGGTTCGGCTGCTCTTCTTTGGACTCTCCGGTTTCCGGGGGAGACGTGGGAGCCGTGAAGGGAGAGCTTTCAATAATGGTTGGAGGGGACGGGGAAGTTTTTGATTCGGTGAAACCGCTTCTGGGGCTCCTGGGAAAAAACATCGTGTACCAGGGAAAAGCGGGTTCAGGTCAGCACGCGAAGATGTGCAACCAGATCACGGTAGCTGGGGTAATGATAGGAATCTGCGAGAATTTGATCTATTGCCGGAAGGCGGGGCTGGACCCCCATACCATGCTTCGCTCCGTGGGGAGTGGCGCGGCCTCGAGCTGGCTTCTCAGCAACCTCGGTCCCAGGATAATGGACGGGGATTTCGACCCGGGCTTTTTCGTGGAACACTTTATAAAAGACATGGAGATCGCTCTCGGGGAATCGCAACGGATGGGAATTGATCTTCCGGGGCTTGCGCTTGTTAAATCCCTTTACGAAAGGGCGAGCGAGCTTGGGCACGGGAGGCTCGGAACGCAGGCGCTTTTACTTGCGCTTGAGGATCTCTGCGGAGATGAAAACCGCAACTGAAGGAGGTTTTAGATGAGTTCTGATGATTTCAAGGCGATGGTTGTAAGCAGGGATGAAGATGGAGAATTCACGAGGGAAATCACGACCAGAGAAATAGGCAGTCTCCCAGACGGGGATGTGCTCCTAAACGTAAAATATTCATCCCTCAACTACAAGGATGCTCTCTCGGCCATAGGAAACAGGGGCGTTACTAGGAATTACCCTCATACGCCCGGCGTTGACGCCGCCGGTGTAGTCCAGCGTTCAGAAGACGAGGAGTTTCAGCCCGGAGACAAGGTTATAGTGCATGGTTACGACTTGGGAATGGATACCTCCGGAGGATTCGGACAATACGTGAGGGTTCCGGCTGACTGGGTGGTTAACCTGCCTGCGGGACTTGATCTGAAAGAGTCGATGATGTACGGGACCGCGGGTTTTACGGCGGCACAGTCAGTGTTAAGAATCGTGGAGGGCGGAGTAAGCCCTGAAGACGGAAAGATTCTCGTAACCGGGGCGACGGGAGGGGTAGGTAGCATGGCCGTCGCTATTCTCGGAAAAGCCGGTTACAGCGTGACGGCTTCGACGGGAAAAGCGGAGCAGAAACAGTTCCTGGAGGACTTGGGAGCAGAGGAAGTAATCGGGAGAGAGGATTTAACTGACCCTTCGGGCAGGCTGCTGCTTAAGGGACAGTGGGCCGGGGTGGTCGATACCGTGGGCGGAGAGATGCTTGCCACCGCTATTAAGTCCACGAGACAAAGAGGAGTTGTGACTACGTGCGGCAATGTGGCTTCCCATGAACTCAACACGAATGTCTATCCGTTCATATTGAGGGGAGTTACGCTTGCGGGCATAGATTCTGCAAGCTGCCCGATGGGAAGAAGGCGGCTTGTATGGGAAAAGATATCCGGCGAATGGAAGATCGATATTCTTGAGCGGACCTGCAGAACGGTCTCCCTCGAAGATCTTGACCCTGAAATAGACGTTATACTTAAGGGCGGCCAGGTTGGAAGAGTGGTAGTTGATCTCTGGAATTAGAAATCTTATGGTCCCGGGTTAGGCCCATCATAGCGCGCCGCTCAGAGTTCTGCCCCAATATCTCTTGGAATTGGTTCTGTTTCTTTGACTCCGGTCAGTCTTTCTCCACCTTTCCGGACATTTTAATGAAGTGGCGATTCTGAAAAAAACATGTACTTTAGATAAACAATCGTTTTCATGGTTAAGGTTTCCAAGATGATAGTAATCAGGACATTTTTCTTGCTTCTCATAGCCGTGGCCGTGTCATGGAATATGGCTTTTGCGGAAGAGTATTTTTCCGAATCTCCTCCGGGCGCCAAGGTGTACATCATTTCTCCGAAAGACGGAGAAGTTGTCAGCAAGACCTTTGCCGTGAGATTTGGGCTTGTGAACATGGGGGTCGCTCCGGCCGGGGTCAAGGTTCCAAATACCGGGCATCACCATCTGTTAATCGATCTTGGAAATCTGCCGGACATGGAAAAACCTCTTGCTTTCAGCGAGAACGTAAGGCACTTCGGAGGTGGGCAGACGGAAACGGAGATAACCCTTGCTCCCGGGAAGCATACACTGCGTTTGCTGCTGGGTAATTATTTGCACATACCTCATAAACCTCCCGTGCTTTCGGAGAGAATAACTATTACCGTGAAAGATCAGTGAAGTGCGTCTGGTTTATCTGTATAATCTGACTTTTGCCGGAGGGCTGGCAGAACGGCTATTGCACCGGTCTTGAAAACCGGCGTCCGAAAGGACTTGGGGGTTCGAATCCCTCGCCCTCCGCGGCAATCTGTGGGAAACAGGTCTTCTTATCTTGGGGAGTAGGGCGCACATACAGCACGTTTTTTAATGCCCGGATATTTGCCGAATAACAGTATGTTTGGAAAGCTCTTCGTAGTCTCTACCCCGATAGGAAATCTTGAAGACATAACTTTGCGGGCTGTAACCGTTCTTAAGGATTGCGACGTTATAGCGTGCGAGGATACGAGAAACACAAAAAAACTCCTTACCCGGTACGGGATCGAAACCCCTCTCACGAGCTATCATGAACATAATGAAGTTGAAAAATCGCCCAAGCTGCTTGAAAGACTCAAAGACGGCAAAGATGTGGCGCTGGTTTCTGATGCCGGAACTCCTTCAGTTTCCGACCCCGGGTGGAGGCTTGTAAATCTCTCAATTGAAAACAATATAGAAGTAGTACCCATACCCGGTCCTTCGGCTGTCCTCTCCGCGCTTGTTGTTTCGGGGCTTCCCACAGACAGTTTTCTTTTTCTCGGTTTTTTTCCGAAGACCATAGGCAAGAAGAAAGAGCTTCTAAAGGAGGTAAAATCCTACCCATACACCATGGTTTTTTACGAGTCCGCCAGAAGACTTTCACGCACCTTGAGTCTTATGC
Source organism: Candidatus Dadabacteria bacterium (assembly GCA_026706695.1). Taxonomy (NCBI): domain Bacteria; kingdom Pseudomonadati; phylum Thermodesulfobacteriota; class Candidatus Dadabacteria; species Candidatus Dadabacteria bacterium. Next base: position 11,510 of record JAPOYE010000022.1, read on the forward strand.
TGGAAATTCTCGGCGACAGGAATATCTGCATTGCTAGGGAAATGACAAAACTTTACGAAGAGGTAATCCGGGGATCAGTTTCGGAGGTGATATCGATTCTTTCAAAGAAAGAATCGATTAAGGGGGAAGTGACAATTGTTTTAGGGGGCAGCGGGAAAGGGCGAGGAGAGATCTCAACAGAAGAAGTGCAAAGGACGCTTCGCGCAATGAAAGAGAGCGGAACCGCTCTCAGTGATGCAGTACGCACGGTCTGCGAATCCTCTGGGGCGTTGAAGAACAGCGTATACAGGATCGCCCTCGAAATCTGGGAAGGATAGGATTACTATTCTTTTGAACGCTTATCGGCTATTGAACCGCCTACCTGCACCTGCTTTTCCATCTTTGATTTCTTGCCCACGGCCTCAGCCTGAATGTTCGACTTGCATGACTCGCATATGAAATCGGGAGAAGGCTTGCCACATACGGTACACTTTTTTTCTTTGCTCATAACCCGCCCTCCTGTACCGGGAAAAGAAGCTTCATATTTTCGATAATAACATATTTTTGGGCCGAGGTGTATCCCGGGTTGCGATTATCCAAGAGGGGACACTTCTTTTTTGTACCACTTCGTGCTTTGCTCGTAAGCGTACGCGACATTGAGCACTGTCTGCTCGTCAAATGGCTTTCCCATTATCTGAAGCCCTATCGGAAGCTTTTCTGAACTGAATCCGCAGGGGACTGATATTCCGGGGAGTCCTGCTATGTTGCAGGGAATGGTAAGTATGTCGGATAGGTACATTTTAAGGGGATCGTCTGTTTTTTCACCTATTCTGAAAGCGGTTTCAGGAGAAGTGGCGCTCGCTATCACGTCAACTTTTTCCCAGGCGCTGTCAAAATCCCTTATTATAAGGGTTCTTGCCTTCTGGGCTTTCAAGTAATAAGCGTCATAGTAGCCTGTGGAAAGGGCGTAGGTTCCAAGCATTATTCTTCTCTTCACTTCGTCTCCGAATCCTTCCGAGCGGCTTCTGAAAAACAGGTCCCTCAGGGTTTCCGCATTTTCGCAGCGGTATGTGTATCTTACTCCGTCGTATCTTGCCAGATTCGAACTTGCTTCCGAGGGGGCTATTATATAGTAGGTCGAAACCGCGTAGCGGGAGTGAGGAAGCGAAATCTCCACAATTTCCGCTCCCAGGGTTTCAAGTTCGGCGATAGCTTTACGGACGGATTTTTCCACTTCGGGGTCCATCCCAGAGATGAAGTATTCCTTCGGTATGCCTATCCGCAGCCCCTTTATATCCGTACTGAGCGCACTTGCGTAATCAGCGGTCGGAAGGTTTACGGATGTTGAGTCCATCGGGTCATGGCCCGCTATGGAAGAGAGGATTATAGCCGCGTCCTCAACGGTTTTCGCAAGCGGCCCCGCCTGATCGAGGGAGGAAGCGAATGCGATCATGCCGTAGCGGCTTACCCTTCCGTAGGTGGGTTTCATTCCCACTACTCCGCAGAGGGAACCGGGCTGTCTTATGGAACCCCCGGTGTCTGTTCCGACCGACGCGATGCACAGATTTGCAGCCGTGGCAGCGGCACTGCCTCCGCTTGATCCTCCCGGAACCCTGTCGGTGTCCCAGGGGTTTTTTACCGGTCCGAAGTAAGATGTTTCGTTTGAAGATCCCATGGCGAACTCGTCCATGTTGTTTTTCCCGAGCACTACGGAACCGCTTGCCATGAGTTTTTCGGCCACGGTGGAATTATAGGGAGCGACGAAATCCCGCAGCATTTTTGACCCGCAGGTGGTACGCGAGTCCTTTGTCACGAAAATATCCTTAAGCGCTATTGGGACTCCATGGAGAGGGCCCAGATAGTTTCCTTCGGATATCTGTTTTTCCGCTTTTCTGGCGGCCTCCAAGGCCGCTTCTTTCCAGACGGTGATGTAAGAGTTTATTTTTGCGTCCTCGGAGGATATGCGCTCGAGAAAAAGTTCGGCGAGTTCCACCGGGGAAGCCTCTCTTTTTTCTATTAACGCTGCTGCTTCCTTTATGGTTCTTGGAATGGACATTGGGTCAGCTCTGGTCCTCTATGACTTTTGGAACCGTGAAGAAATCGTTTTCTTTGCTGGGTGCGTTGCTAAGGGCGTCTTCAGCCGTTATTAGCTGATTTACCTCGTCTTTTCGGAAAGGAGTTGAGAGTTCAAGCACATGCGATGTGGGTTCCACGTTTTTCGTGTCAAGCTCGGCAAGCTCATCTATATGGATGAGGATGTCCCCGAGCTGACGGGTGAACTTCGAAAGCGTCTCGTCATCAAACTCGAGCCTTGCAAGCTCGGCCGTGTTAAGCACATCTTCTTTGGATATTTTCATTGTTAGAGTCCTGTGTTAGCTTCCTGCCCAGGAATTTTCTAAAGGCTCTCTGGAGTCCCGGGGATAATACTCTCAGCAAAATCGACTATCTGCGATTCAAGCTTTACCCCGCTGAAAAAATTTATTTCCTGAACGCATGTCGGGCTAGTGGTGTTGACTTCGGTCAGATACCCTCCGACTATGTCGATTCCGACCAGATAGAGCCTGTCCTCTAATAGTTTCTGTCTGAGGCCGTCGCATATTTCCAGGTCCCTTTCCGTAAGAGTGGTTTTCTCGGGATGTCCTCCGGAGTGGAAATTGCTTCTGAATTCTCCCTTTGCGGCTACCCTCATCACGGCTCCTATGGGCTGGCCGTTTAGAATTATAACCCTTTTGTCTCCTTGCGAAACCTCTTTTATGAATTTCTGGGCCATCACGTAGGTCCGCCCGAAGTCGGTTATGTTCTCGAGTATAACGTTGAGGTTAGGATCATCGGCCCTTACGAGAAAAATTCCCTCCCCGCCGTAACCGTCAAGCGGTTTTACCACAATTACGTTACCGGTTTCGTAAAGAAACCCCTTTAGCTTTTCGATGTCTTTTGAAACCAGGGTAGGGGGTATGTAGTCGGCGAAATTAAGGCTATACATTTTCTCGTTAGACTCCCTTATTCCGGCCGGATGGTTGATCACGTGAGTTGCGGACTCGTCAACCCTGCTTAGTATGTAGGTTGAGTAGACATAGTCCATGTTGAAGGGAGGATCTTTCCTCATCCATACGATGTCGAAGTCGTCAAGCGGAGAACTTTCCGTGGAACCCTTCGAGTAGTAATCGCTTTTTCTCTCAAGGCGAAGTTTAGTTGAATCCGCCCATGCCCTCGAGTCCCTGACGAAAAGATCTTTGAGTTCGCAGTAGCGGACTTCATGTCTCCTTGCCTGGCATTCAAGCATTATGACGAAGGTAGTGTCCTTATTTATGTTTATGGATTCGATCGGATCCATTACGAAAAGCATTTTCGACATGGTGATACTCTATACAAAATAGCGTTGGCGGACAATATGCCGGCGGGGATTCTCCCGAGGGAATCAGGCCCGGCTAAACCGGTTTGGGGAAATTCCGTTATCCGAAAAATGACAGCAGTTCCGCTGAGGTCTCTTCGGGTTTTTCCTCTGGGACAAAATGGCCGCAGTCAAGCGGTTTTCCCGAAACGCTGAGCGCTTTTTTTCTCCATACGTCAAGCACGTCGTAAGTTCTGTGAATGAACCCCCTTCCACCCCAAAGGGCAAGAAGCGGACACGTTATCTTGGCATCCATATTTTCTTCGTCGTGAACAATATCTATGGAAGCCGCGGCCCTGTAGTCTTCGCAGCTCGCGTGGATTGCCCGCGGGTCGCTGAAACAGCGCACGTACTCTTTTACTGTCTCGGGATGAAATTTCGCACCGGGGGCGCTCCAGCGTCTGAGTTTTTCAAGAAGGTAGTACTCTGGATCAGCCCCTATCATTTTCTCCGGAAGTCCGTCGGGCTGGATAAGGAAAAACCAGTGATAGTAACCCGTGGAGAAGTGCTTGTCCGCGGTCTTGAACATGTGGTGGGTAGGGGCTATATCCATGACGCAGGCCTTTAGGACTTTTTCAGGGTGATCAAGACACATGCGGTGAAGCACCCTGCCTCCCCTATCGTGTCCCGCGGCGTAGAATTCACTAAAACCTAGAGCTTCCATCACCGAGACCATATCCGCTGCCATAGTTCTTTTTGAATAGTTTGAGTGATCTTTTTCCCCGGCAGGTTTAGAGCTGTCTCCATATCCTCGGAGATCAGGGCACACGACCAGAAAATTCGAGGCGAGCGTACGTGCTACTGCATGCCACATGACGTGCGTCTGTGGGTAGCCATGGAGGAGAAGGAGAGGTTTTCCTTTTCCTCCCCAGGCGGTGTTTATCTCGACTTCGGGAGTCTGGATCTTTTGCTTTCTGAAGTTTTTGCCGAACACGTTTTCGTGTATTCTAACCGAACGTAATCTTTTTCCTCAAAACCACGGGAGTGAAACCATAATTAAATACAAGGGGTATGTTGTAGTGATTGAATTTGACAATTCCGTAGGACGTTTTCACAGAAGAGTTATTAACAGCGGAAGTTATCCAGTTTCCTCTTTTGAAGCGACTGATGTTGGGGGAATTCAGAAAGAATTTCGTCGTTCGATTAACGAATATATTGCTTCATGTAAAGAAGACGGGTCAGAACCCGTAAAGCCTTTCCAGATCCCAGCTTAAAGTGATAAAAACAACAGAGAGCAATTCTTCAACTTCTAAAAATGTCTAGCGCAGCACAAATAGTAAAAATGATTGCCGATGACTTCTACGGCAATCACCTCGATCTGTCTGAAAGAGGTATAGAGCCCCACGACCTATGGTCACAAATGCCGGAGGAGAAACTTGCTGAAGACCTAAGAGCTTCGGGCGAGTCCGAGCGCACCGTGCGGCTGTTTCTTACCTTCGTTTCCGCAGTGGACCGCATGCGAGAGGCAAACAGTTTGTGGCAATCATCGGCGAAGCTTTTCATGTCACATCCGGAACTCTTTGAGCCCGCTGAGGTGGTAAAAATTCCCCTAGAGATTCTTAAGTCACTTCTGAGTGAGAGCGGAGTAAGCAAGTACCATACGCAGGACTCAGAAGCTTGGCACGTTATCTCCGCCAGTCTTGCTGTGGGGGATAGTCCGATTCGCCGCGTAATAGACAGTGGCCTTGGAGACTCTTTGGAATTACTGAAAGCGCTTAGGAGTAGGGATAAGACGGGTCGCTCCAGGTTTCCGCTTCTTCGTGGTCCGAAAATAGGAGCGATGTGGGTTCGGATCATGGCGGACCCGGGTGGAGCTGAAATAGAGCGCATAGAAAGGATTCCCGTAGCGGTGGATGTTCAGGTTCGCCGCGCGACGGAGAATCTGGGAATTGCGAACACGCGAGGACTTAAGCTTAGAAAAGCAAAGCCGATAATCCAGAATGCCTGCTACAAAGCGGTTGCCAAGACCGACATAGGGGGGCCGGACCGGATTGCGGGAACAAGTGCGGCGCTTGATCCAGTGCTATGGTTCTATGGCAAATACGGTTGCAGCTATTGCGAAAAGTCAGGCAGGAGAATCCCTATAAGTCGTGCCTGTGGCAACTGTCAGTTTTAGTATTGTTATTCTACTTCCATGCAACATAAAGGCGACTTGATAAAAGACCTTGAAATACTCTATTCCGCAAAACCTACTCCTGTAAGAGAAGCTTTTCGTATTCAGAAAGAGCTTTCCCGAAGGGTTGTACAAACTCCTGATCCGAAGCCTATTAGCACGATTGCCGGCGTCGATATCGCTATCTGCGTCAAGGAGAGAAAACTTGTCTGCGGAATGATTCTTTTTTCCTATCCTGAGCTGGAGGAGATCGAAAGGGTATGGGCTGTCTCGGATGAAGTATTTCCCTATGTTCCCGGGCTTCTGGGTTTCAGGGAGGCGCCTTGCGTCATAAGGACTTTCGACAAGCTTCGTGAGCACTGTGACATGATTATGGTAGACGGACACGGACTTGCTCATCCAAGGGGCTTCGGGCTTGCCTGTCATGTCGGAGTTCTGCTCGATATTCCGGCGATAGGCGTCGCAAAGAAATGTCTTTACGGGACTTTCAGCGAACCGGGTCCTAAGAAGGGTGAAAGAGAGTTAATAAGAGGCAGGGACCGTGAGGTCATTGGCGCAGCTTTGAGAACCAGAGATGGTGTTAAACCGGTTTTTGTGTCTATTGGGAACAGAACTGATCTCTATACCGCTATTGTGGTTGCCCTTGAGTGCTCGCGCGGTCTTAGGATTCCCGAACCTACAAGGCTTGCAGACAAGTATGTAGGGTTGCTTAAAAGAGAGGTGTATGGATAAATTGACCGCATGCCCCTAAGTGGACACGTGAACCGATACCGTTTCTGCGATGATTAGTTCTCATCGAAGTGACGCGGGTAATGAGAGTATCCGGTCGGTTAAACTCATATCGTTCTAGGGAGGAAGAGAATATGCAGGAACAGAAGATAAAGGCCCCTTCGGATATATATGCCCATCTGTACAAGTTACTCAACGCAAAAATGAAAGAGGAAAGACTTGAAGGACTTGATGAGAAAGCGGAACTTACCTTGCGGACGATAGAATTTCTTGAGAGACATCTGGAAAGAGAAGAAATGAGGTAATACGTTAGGGAACGAAAACTAGATGAGCAGTTCTGCGGACCAGCGTATTGTGAATTTCAATAGATCTATTGAATCTTGGAATGCTAGGTATCTGTGGCTCCTGAACGACTATGCAACCTGAGTACTTACGCTGAAAAATCTTCCATCATCTCGATGAAGTCTCTGAAAAGATAAGAGGAGTCATGCGGCCCCGGCGAGGCTTCGGGGTGATACTGGACGCAGGAGAGGGGGTAGTCCTTGTGTTTCAGCCCCTCGACTGTCTGGTCGTTCAGATTTATGTGAGAGACGGCGACATTGCTTTTAAGCGAATCGGGGTCCACTGCAAAGCCGTGATTCTGCGAAGTTATTTCCACCTTTCCGGTCGCAAGATTCTTGACCGGTTGGTTTCCTCCGCGATGTCCGAATTTTAGCTTGAAGGTTTTTCCTCCAAGAGCGAGACCCAAGATCTGGTGCCCTAGGCAGATCCCGAAAATGGGTTTTTTCCCGATAAGTTTTTTTACATTCTTCGAGGCGTATTTAACCGCGGCCGGGTCCCCGGGTCCGTTTGAGAGAAAAATCCCGTCGGGGTCGATAGCCAGTATGTCTTTAGAGTCCGTTTTCGACGGAAAAACCGTTGTTTCACATCCAAGATCGTGAAGCTCTCTGAGTATATTTCTCTTTATTCCGAAGTCGTAGACGGCGACTTTGAATTTTCTGGAGGGTTCAGAGCTTTTGTCCCTGTTGTGGCGCCACTTTCCCGTTCCCTCGTCCCATGCGTAAGGCTGCGCGCAGCTTACTTCCGTTACTAGGTCGCGTCCAACTATTCCCGGCGAGGAGTCGACTTTCTCGGCAAGAGCCTCAGGGCTTGTCTCTACGGTTGATATAATTCCCTTTATCGCTCCACCGATTCGTATGATCCTCGTAAGTTCCCTGGTGTCGATTCCCTGTATGCCGGGTATTCCATGTCTTGAGAGAAAACTGTCGAGGCTCTCTTTCGATCTCCAGTTGCTCGGGTGATCCCAGTATTCCTTTACGACGAAACCGCTTAGGTGAGGTTTCTCTGATTCGAAATCCTCGGGGTTGATTCCGTAGTTGCCTATCTCTGGGTAGGTCATTACGATTATCTGACCGTTATAGGAAGGATCCGTGAGTATTTCCTGGTAACCTGTTAAGGAGGTATTGAAAACAACTTCGCCGGCTGCCTCTTCTTGGGCTCCGAAGCTTGTGCCTTCAAATACTTTTCCGCCTTCAAGCGCTAGGTAAGCTTTTTTCATTGTTCAGGGGGTTAAAATATATATGCCTGTGCTAATGTCAAATCTTCCTTCCCCGCGGAGACTGACACGAGGTGTTCCAAAGTGCTTTCAGCGAAAACCCGACTTATTCCAATTAGCAAATTCTGTTGTATTATTTCTGGTCTTAAGGAGCGATTACATCCGGAAGCTTGCCGCTTTTGATGTAGCACGAAAATACCGATATGAATTGGGACCTCACTACTTATTTCCCCGAATTTCAGGGAGTTGAATATAAAGAGTTCAAAGAGAATCTCTCTGGAGGTATAAAGAGTCTTGACGAGAAGGCCTCGGCTTCTGAACCTCTTTGCGGAGAAAACCTTGCGTTCTGGAAAGATGTCTTCTTGGAAACGGAGAGGCTGATAAGCCAATATTCCCATATACGTTCCTACGTGGGATGTCTCAGCGCTTCGGATTCCAACAGGGAGGATTATCTGCGCGAGGAAGCGGCGATTTCCCTTCTCGGTTCGGATCTCGAGAAGCTTGAGGTCCAGCTGCAAAGAGCGCTTCGGGGTGCCGACGAAGATCTGCTTTTCGAGTTCGTCTCTTTCCCGGATATCGAGTCGGCTTCCTATTATGTGAGGCGCGTTTGGCGAAATTCCCGGTTCATCATGTCCGCTCCGAAGGAAATTCTGGCCTCGGAGCTCGGAGTCGACGGGATAAGCGCCTGGGGGCGGATCTACGATACCGTGTCTTCCAAGATGACGTTTGAGATGGTTTACCCCGAAGGGACGAAGAAAAGGCTTCCCATGTCCCAGAGAAGATCGCTTATGGAAAGTCCTGACAGAGAGATAAGAAAGGCCGCTTTTTCCGGGGGCAACGAGGCTTGGGAGGATTTTGAAGATGTGGCCGCCGGTGCCATAAACGCCATATCAGGAACCAGGCACACGCTCTACAGGCACAGGGAAATCGATCATTTCCTCGACGTAGCCCTCTTTGATGCGGCGATATCTAGACAGACTCTGGATTCCATGATGGAGGCAATACGGGAGACAGTCGAACTTCCAAGGAACATCCTTAGGCTCAAGGCCGAGACGCTGGGGCTCGACGGAATATCGTGGTACGATCTGGGAGCCCCAATGAATCTTGGCAAAACTGGCGGGGTTGGCTGGAGCGGTGCGAAATCCATGGTTTCCGATTCCTTTTCGGCTGCCTACGGCCGCCTCGGCGGTTTTTTTGACCACATATGCCGCAGCGAGTGGATAGACTGGGAAGTAAGGGAAGGAAAAAGACCCGGGGGATTCTGCACGGGTTCTCTTCTCACCGGGGAGTCAAGGATATTCATGACTTATAACGGCGGGGTAGGCGACATACTCACCCTCGCTCACGAGGCGGGCCATGCCTTTCATTCTCACGTGATGAGGGAACTTCGTCCCTATGCGCAGTTCTACCCCATGACGCTTGCCGAAACCGCCTCAACTTTCGGGGAAATGCTGCTTGCCGAAGGGCTGCTGCGAGATCCCTCAACGAGCGTTGAGGACAAGGTGCTTGTGAGGGACGCGGAAGTAAACCACGGGGCCATATATCTTCTGGACATCCCCGTCAGGTATGAGTTCGAAAGAAAGCTCTACGAACGGCGTGCCGAGGGGGAACTGACCGTGAGCGAGCTAAAGGAACTTATGACCGAGACCCAGAAGGAGATCTTCGGAGACGTGCTTTTGGAATGCGACCCGTTCTTCTGGGCCTCGAAGCTTCATTTTTACATAACGGGCGTCAGTTTCTATAATTTCCCCTACACTTTCGGTTACCTGCTGAGCAGGGCGCTTTTCGAGAAATTCAGGCAGCATGGGGAGGAATTTATTCCGGTTTACGAGGAGTTTCTCGCTCTCACCGGCTCGGACGATGCGGAAGGGGCGGTGAAAAGGTCAATCGGGGATGATATAACGAACAAGGATTTCTGGAAAGAGGCGATTGTTACCCTATCACGGCCGCTCGAGGAGCTCAAAGAACTTCTCCCCTCGGTTGCTACATAAGATTCCCGATAACCCTTTCCACGGGGGAGAGCGACTTAACCAGTATGTCAACTACTATGCCTAGCATTATGAGAAGCATGTAGATGATTGAAGCCGAGAAAGCCTTTCCGTAACCACGGTTGGCGAAAACGCTTTTTACCACCAGGTAGTTAAAGTATATTCCGGCTACCGCGGCGAAAGCCGCGAAATAGACGGTGTTTGTTCCTGTGAGCCAGAGGATGAAAGTCAGGGGTATCAGGGAGAGGGAGTAGATGAGTATCAGTATGTTGGTGTACTTTGTGCCCAAGGCTACGGGAAGAACGTTTATCCCGGCTTTTTCATAATCCTTTCTGTATTTCTGCGCGAGCACCCAGAAGTGGGGAGGCTGCCAGAGCATCATGAATATGAATACTATCATTGCGTCGAGTTGCAGGGCGGGTTTTATGGCGGTGTAGCCTATAAGCACGGGAAGGGCGCCCGGCACTCCCCCGAGCACGGTACCGAAAGGGGAGGTTCTTTTAAGGAAAAGTGTGTAAATAAGAGTGTAGCTTAGAATTGCGAGGAGAATAAGTGCCGCGTTTACATAATTGAAGTAAGAAAGCGAGATGAAGAGAGCAACGGCCATCATGAGTATCGAGATTACCCACGCATTTTTGTCTCCAAGAACTCTCAGGGCCTCCACCCTTTTGTTAAGACGGGTCATCTGCTTGTCGATTTTCTTGTCGAGCAGGTTATTCAGAATTGCCGCTCCGCCGGCGCTAAGAAGAAGAGAGACGACGCATAGAAAAACCGTCTGCAAGGAGGGAAAGGCCCGGTTGGCCACCACCATTCCCGCAAGGCCCGTAAACGCCACGCTCATTATTATTCCGGGCTTAGAGAGGATAACGGCGGAAACCGCCATGTTTCCCACTGATTTTTTCTGCGCTTCACTCATTGCTAAAAAGTTTTTTCGGCGACGGTGCCTTTACTTATATACCCGAACCAAGTGAGAAGGCAGAGGGAAAGTATCAGAAGACCGATTGCGAGATGAACGGCGGTGACGTAAAAGAGAAGCTTTGAGGTTACGACCACAATTCCAAGTCCGATCTGAAGGAAAAGCAGGGCGACTGCTCGAGACATGTTTTTTCGGGCTTCCTTGAATCTTTCGGATTTTCTGGAGAGAATCAGCACGAAGATAAATACCAACGTAAGCAGGTAAGCGACTGCCCTGTGCGTAAAGTGAGCCAGCACCTTGCCCGAGAGTTCTGGCGGAATCCAGTAGCCTAAACACGTGGGAAAATCAGGGCACGCAAGTCCCGCTTCTAGGTGTCTTACGTAGGCT
>JAPOYE010000023.1 GCA_026706695.1 Candidatus Dadabacteria bacterium
CACATAAAACTGCCTTCAATCTTCCAAATCCACTTCAAAGAGTGAAAAAGCCGTGACACCCGCTGCCCTGTAACTTGACGGGGGGGATGTGAGCAGATATATTTTTTCACTGTTTAAAGCTTAACTGAAGATATGAGGGTGTTTTTGGAGATGCCTAAAATTTTGTTCACTATACAGCGAAGTCATTGTTCTTTATTTCAGGATGATGAAGTTATGAGAGTGATTGTGAAAAGAAATGAATTTTCAGATGACCACAGCACCCCCCCCCCTATTTAATCCGCGCGCGTTGCTTCGCGGCTCGGCCCGCGTCAGCGCAGGAATAAGAGATTCTTTTTCCGTTTCGTGCAAGATTCTTGTTCTGGTCTTTTTTGCGTTTGCGTTTTCGCTGCTCTCGGGAAATGCGTGGGCGATAAACTGTAATCGTACGCTTCCCTCTTCTCTCACCGACAGACATGTGCTTGAGGAGTTTTATTGCGACGCGGGAGGTCCGAACTGGACAAACAGAACCAACTGGGGTGCCGGCGGCGATCTAAACAACTGGCATGGGGTTACTGCTGATCAAGACTCTAAAGTCACTGCTCTGCGTCTCGGCAACAACAAGCTTAGCGGAACCATCACGTCTTACCTTATAAACCTGACCGAGCTTCAGGAGTTATATCTCGACAACAACAATCTCAGCGGAACCATCCCGCTTGTGCTTGGGAGACTGACCAAGCTTCGGAGGTTGATTCTCTTCGGCAACAATTTTAGCGGGAGCATCCCGTCTGAGCTCGGGAGACTGACCGAGCTTCAGGATTTGCAACTCTACAACAACAATCTCAGCGGGAGCATCCCGTCTGAGCTTGCGAATTTGGGAAGACTTACGAGGTTGCGGCTCGAGAACAACAATCTCAGCGGGAGCATTCCGTCTGAGCTCGGGAACATTGCCGTGATTTTTCTCGGCGAGAGACTGTATAACCTTCAGAAGTTGCATCTCCACAACAACAAGCTTAGCGGGAGCATTCCGTCTGAGCTCGGGAACATTGCCAGCCTTCGGGAGTTGAATCTCGACGAAAACCAGCTTAGCGGAACCATCCCGTCTGAGCTCGGGAACCTGACCCGGCTTATGGGGGGTGGGGTTGGGTTGGGCCTCCGCGAAAACCAGCTTAGCGGGAGCATTCCGTCTGAGCTCGGGAACCTGACCCAGCTTAGGGCGTTGGACCTCCGCAACAACCAGCTTAGCGGAACCATTCCGTCTGAGCTCGGGAACCTGACCCGGCTTAGCGCGTTGGACCTCCACGAAAACCAGCTTAGCGGAACCATCCCGCCTGAGCTCGGGGGTCTGACCGGGCTTAACCATTTGCATCTCTCCAACAACAAGCTTAGCGGGAGCATTCCGTCTGAGCTCGGGGATCTGACCCAGCGGCTTTTGTGGTTGACGCTCGAGAGAAACCAGCTCAGCGGAACCATCCCGCCTGAGCTCGGGGATCTGACCAGGCTTACGAATTTGCAACTCCACAACAACAAGCTTATCGGGAGCATCCCGACTCAGCTCGGGAACCTGACCAGGCTTACGGATTTGTATCTCCACAACAACAAGCTTATCGCAACCATCCCGTCTGAGCTCGGGAACCTGACCAAACTTTCGTATTTGTTGCTCGGCGGCAACAATCTTGTCGGGACCATTCCGACTCAGCTCGGGAACCTGCCCATGCTTTGGTGGTTGTGGCTTGGCAGCAACAATCTTATCGGAACCATCCCGTCTGAACTCGGGAACCTGCCCATGCTTACGAGGTTGTGGCTCGAGAACAACCAGCTTAGCGGGACCATCCCGTCTGAACTCGGGAACCTGCCCAGCTTGCGTCTCCACAACAACAATCTCAGCGGAACCACCTCGTCATCACCGCCGCCGTCACCATCACCGCCGCCGTCACCATCACCGCCGCCGTCACCATCACCGCCGCCTCCATCGCCTCCACAACCTCCACCGCCACCGGAATCCGACCATGACGCTCTGACCGAAGACAGGGCAGAGGGCGGGTTGGCCGTGAGCCCTAGCGGAGAAGGTACGAACCTCGCCACTTACGGTGAGGGAAATTACATTACAATCGAGTTAAGCGTCCCCGAGGGTGAAGGGCCACCGGATGACGTGCCGTCAATCATTCTTCCTTCCTCCCTTGTTGGGAGTGTCGAGACTGTTACCATTGATCTAAGCGTTCCTTCGGAAGAAGAACTGCCCGAAGGACTCAGTCTTGAAGGATTTACAGCGGAAGTTGGTCTTGATGGATACACGCTTGGGGAGGGTGAGACCGTGACGGTGTGTCTGCCCGCTCCGGGGGACGGCGGGCAGTCAGCATCTTATATTTACCGTTACCAGAAAGAGGGTTCGGGGTCTTTTTCGACGTCAAACATAGAGACGGTTGACGATGGTGAGGAGTCAGTGCCCGGGCTTTACCGTTACGACCGCGAGAGCGGGAGCTGGGAACCTGTTTCAGGGTCAAGAATGGATACGGTTAACGGTGTGGAATGCGTGTGCGGGGACACATCGTCTCTGCCGTCTTTTTTCGGGGTTTTCGTTAAGATTCCCGAACCTCCGGTTATGGAGGAGGAAGAAAGCGGTGGGGGATGTTCGGTTGCTTCTGATAGAGCGGGTGGAAGCGGGCCGCGAAGCGTCGTGTTTAACCTGCTTCTGATCATATCCTGTCTGCTGGCTGTTTCTTGGAGAAGGAGGCAGGATGCGTGTTTTTGGGAAAACACCGCGACCCGATAAAAGGGCACCTCTAAAACATGACATATTCTGAAACCAAAGATTCGCAGCCTCTCTATCGGTAAGATTTGCTCACCCGCGAATTTAATAAATCACTTTTTTAAGAAAAAGTCCCTGAGGGGGAGCGGTGAAGACATTTTTTGTCTTTTGTCCTTCTGCGAGTATTTGCCCGAACTCTTCAGGGGAGAGTTTCCCCTTTCCGGTTTGCACGAGAGTCCCGGTTATCATTCTCACCATTCTTTTCAGGAACCCGTCCGACTCTATTTCAACCAGAATTGTCCCTTCGTGGGTTTTGCTGACGTGAATCCGTTTTACTGTGCGTACAGTGGTTTTCACCGTTATGTCGGTCGTGGCGAAAACGGAGAAATCATGCGTTCCCTCAAGATATGCGGCGGCTTCTCTCATTTTTTTTGTATCAAGCTTCTCCTGGATGTGCCACACCATGTTTCTCTGAAGCGCGGGGGGATGTGGCCTGTTGAAAATCCTGTATTCGTATACCTTGCTTCGGGAGCTGAACTGCGCGTGAAAGCCGTCTGGGACCTCTTGGGCCTTGATGATTGATATGTCCCCGGGGAGTGTGGAATTAAGCGCTTTTCGCAGGGTCTCGGGATCCATCCGGGTTTCAGTGAGGAAGTTTGCCACTTGGCCAACAGCGTGCACTCCCGCGTCCGTTCTTCCCGAACCGGTTATCTTCGTATTTTCTCCTGTGATCTGCCCTAAGGCGTCCTCTATTGTCTTCTGTACCGTGGGAAGATCGCCCTGGCGCTGCCAGCCGTGGTAGTCCGTGCCGTCATACTCGATAATTATCTTTACGTTCTTCATTTCCGTCTGTCTTTGCCCGCCATCAGGCGACCGGTTCCTGCTTTCTAAGTTCTATTCTCGGGTCAAGTACGGCGTAGAGAAGGTCGACAATGAGATTTGCTATTACGAGCAGAAGCGCGTAGACGATCGTTATTCCGAGTACAACGGAGTAGTCCCTGTTTGCCACGGCAAAAACAAAAAACCTTCCCATTCCCGGTATCGCGAATATATGCTCGACGACAAAGGACCCTGTCACTAGGTAGGCGGTCAGGGGACCGAGCACAGTCACGACCGGTATAAGCGCGTTTCTCAGTATATGCTTCGTGAATATCTTCGTTCTTCCAAGTCCCTTCGCCCTAGCGGTTCTTACGAAAAACTGCCCCGACACGTCAAGCATGTTGGAACGTACGAGCCTTGAGATATAGGCGAACGGAGCCAGGCTCAGCGTTACCGCAGGAAGGACTATGTGCTTTGGCTCTCCCCAGAGGGCGGCCGGCAGAATCCCCCATCTAACGGAGAAAAAATATATGAGTGCCGCCCCGACGACGAAGCTCGGGACCGATACCAGTGACGTGGAGATCAGCACAGAGACAATGTCGTGGATGCTTCTTGGAAACAGTGAGGAAATCATTCCGACCACTGTTCCCATGAAAAACGCCAGCACCAAGGACACCAATCCGAGCCCCATCGAGACTGGCAGGGTTTCCTTTATTATGTCGGTAACCGGCCTGTCGTCGTATTTGTAGGAAGGTCCGAAGTCGCCGCGGGCCAGGTTCCCCATGTAGATGAAGTATTGTTTGTGTAGCGGCTTATCCATGTGATATTTCTTTTCAATGTTCTCGAGTATGTTCGGGGGAATGCTTTTCTCGGCGTCGAAAGGACCCCCGGGAAGTACCCTGAGCAGAAAGAAGGTTATGCTCGCGACCACGAGGATTACGACTGCTCCGGTCAGTATTCGAAAAGAGAGAAACTTAAGCATTACTCCGCCCCTCGGACTTCATCCGCGGTCTTCGGTGCGTGCGCGATAAATATCCTAAATTCAGGAAAGATCTTTTCTTATGGCCAGGGTTTTTCTGGATATCATACCCTTTTCGTCCTTGGCCACTATGGTGAAAAGATTCATTCCTTCCTCGAGAGTTAAGGGAAAAAGCAGGGGAACGTTGTTTTTCCCCGGTGTAAAAAGCTTTACCTTGTCGTCTTTTTTCCAAACCGAGACGCTCTCTATGCGGTCAGTGTCCCTGACCGATCCTTCCACTGTTATTTTGGAAGATTCCGTGGACATGGGGAAATCCGAAATCATGATGAAAGGAGGTTCTTCAAAGGTTTCTTCAAGAACTGAAATCTCCTGCCAGGCGCCGTCGGTTCCGTTCTCATCCGACGCTTCACCGGACGGACCGTCATAGCTTGCCCGAGCAACCCTGATGGCTTTTTCTTCAACCCAGCCTGCTAGAGAATTTTTCCCCTCAACCCGTATCCATCGCCCTGAAGTGCCGAGAATTTTTACCATGGAATTTTTCTGTGCCACAGCCACTTCGGGGGCAGCAGGGAAAGTTCCCCCAAGTATGGAACTTGAGTCCTTGAACAGGGCAGTTTTCTCTGCGGAAGTGGAAAAAAACGGTCTTTCCTGCTCGGAGACAGGCAGAATTATTTTCTGTGTCTTTATTTCCCGGAAGTCCTCATCCATTACGAGAAGCTCAAATTCCGTTTCACCACCTTTCCCGCTCTGCCTGAAACGAAAAGGCGCAAGTCTGGTTTCCCTTGGACGGAAGTTTTCAAGCTCAACTCTTCCTTTCTCAAGAAACACGTCGTCCCCCGAAAGATTCTTAAGGGTCGCTACCGTCTTTTCAGATGTTCCGTCTCCGGTGTTTTTCAATTTTATGTTGAGTACTATGGTTTCCTCAAGTTCCGCATGGCCGTTTCCGTTGCCTTTGCTTCCGAATCTCCCGTCGTCCACTACTTCGTGGTTATGGGAGTAGACGGGACGCTTGTCCGCCACGGTTTTTACGAGCAGGCTTTCTTCCGTAAAGGTTTTGTTCCCTGAACTCGTGAAAATGAGCTTGATACTGTCCTCTCTTGTGGTGACCCATCTGGGAACGGAAAACTTGACTCTTGAGATTTTGCTCTGCCCGGGGAGCAGTTTCCCGAACAGAAGCTCTCCATCGCTGTAAATGCGGTTCTCGCAGTCGGTAACAGCGCTGAGCCTGTATATCGGGTCAGGGCCGGAATTTGTCACCTTTATCTTAAGAAAACTTTCTTCCCCGGCCCGGAAAACTGTTTTCGAGGGAACCGTTTGGACCGATACGGAAGGCTTTTTTGCTTCACCGGCGGACCAGTCGATTCCCGTGTTTTCAATCCGTCTTCTGATTTCTTCAAGCTGGGCGTTGGAAAAATCGGTGGCTGTTGCATACATCTGTTCCCTGGTCTCCGCCAAGAGCATCCTTCTTGAAAGTTTCACGTAAAAATCATTCTTCAGCTTCTCAAGTTTCTGTGCTTTCGTAAGCGATTCGTCCGGCTGGATCTCGTCCTCGTCTTCTTCTTGGGGCGCCAGGCTCTCGTCGATGTACTTGATCGTGAATTCGGGGACTGGCATATACGGCTCCTCTTCCCCGTTTTCTCTTTTTTCGGGCAAAGGGTTATAGACGACTTTATCTTCGGTTATCACTGATCCCTGAAGAAGAATGTCGGGGGTTATGCCGCTGTCCTGGATGGAGATGTTGCCCGGGGTAAGATACTTTGCTATTGTGAGTTTCAAAGCGGCGCCGTCTTCGAACTCGAAAACCTTCTGGACCGATCCCTTGCCGAAGGATCTTTTTCCTATCACAAGTGCTCTTTTGTTGTTTTTAAGCGCCCCGGCTACTATTTCTGACGCACTTGCGCTTCCTTGGTCCACAAGCACTATCACCTTTCCCTTGTACTCAGGGTGCTTTGTCGTCGCTCTGTAGGTTTTAGCATAGTCCCTTGCTTTAGTTGTCATTATCGTTCCCGAGGAGAGGAAGAGGTCGGCTACTTTCTCTGCCTCTGAGAGAAGGCCTCCGGGGTTTCCTCTGAGATCGAGGATTATTCCGGTAATTGGGTAGGAGCGGCTGCTTACCTCTTTTTTTAGATCCGAGGACGTGTTTTTCTGGAAATTTCTTATTCTCAGGTAAAGAATATCGTTTTCAAGGTCAAACCCTTCGACGCTTTCTATCTTTATCGTGTCTCTTACTATCGAAAATTTCTTGGGCTTGGAAAAATTTTTTCTCGAGATAAGAAGGTTTGCTCTGGTCCCCTTTTTACCTCTTAGCTTCCCTACGGCTTCGAGAAGAGGCATGTTTATGGTCGATTCGTTTTCTATCTGCACGATCCGATCTTTGGTCTTTATCCCTGACCTGTAAGCCGGCGTGCCTTCTATCGGAGATATGACGGTCAACTGGCCATCTCTTATGCCGACCACTATTCCGAGTCCTCCGAAACTTCCTTCGGTGTCTATGAGAAACTCCTTGTAGATATCCGGCGGAATCATCGCGGAGTGGGGGTCAAGAACCTTCAGCATGCTGTCCGATATGGAATATTCTATGTTTTTGACGGTGCGGTCCTCGGTCCCTGTGTTAGAAAGGACAAAAGACACGACCTGGCCCAGAGTACTTGTGACGTCGTTTGGGGATGGCGACTCTTTTTCCTTGAATTTCTTTGCTTTTTCCTTTACGTGAACGGCGAAGACATTGCCCCGGTCTTGTGGAAACTCCACCAGCACGTCGTCAAGGAAGGTTTCAAGGCTGGAAACCCCTTTTTCAAGCATTTTCGCGTAGTCGATCTTGTTTTTGTCCAGATAAAACTTGTTTACGTGCTTAAGGGTGTCTTCGGCAATTTTTATGCTCTGACTGTTGTATTTGCGGTCAAGACTGACTGGCTCGGCGACAAGAAAAAAAGATAGGGCGATAATGGTTCCCAAGGCAAGAGCCAAGTACCCGTTTTTGAGAAACCTAGGGATTTTTTCAGACAATTCAGATCACCGTCCCGGAAACTGTATTATCAATTATAAAGCAGATTATATCAAACCGCTTTGTTTAAGGGACTGGCGCAGGAAGGAAAAAACAAAAAACAACGGGCAGAGAGAATTCCTTAATGATTCCCTCTGCCCGTTATTGGTAAATCAGCTAAAAATTATGAATCTTAGCCTGGTACTCCACCGAGAGGATTCCACTTCTCTGTAAGCAGAAGCATTCCCGGTATCAACAGGGTCACTATCGACTCTATTATGAACAGATAGGCTATCGGCTTGCCAAGATCCTTGCCCTGCGAGAACGCAAGGAAGCAGAGAAGCACCAGCAAAGCCCATGCCCAGCAGAAGTACGCAAAATACGCAAGCCCAAGTGCCTGGAAATGAGCCCCGTACCATATAAACACCACCGTTGCGAAAAGACAGTACACTCCTAGCCCTTTCGCGTCATGTCCGTGTACGAATACCGCGTAGACTATCAGGTATATCAACGCAAATACCGATACAAGCGCGGTAGCCGCCGTAAGACCAAGGGTGTGCAGTTTCCAGGCGGCAATCGCTATAAGCACGCCGACTCCCAGATTGAGCACGCCCACTTCCTTCGCTCCGGTTTTACCCAAAAGGGTCATTCCGTTCGCGAAGAACACAAACCCTACGAGCAGCAACACGTAACCTAACAAAGCTTCTATTGGAACCATACTAACCATACCTCCTGTATGAGATCATAACCGTTCCTAGCCCTCTACAAATCGGGGCATATCTCAACTTCTATCACAGATCGGTACTCAATGTCAAGCATAATTTTGACCGAGAGGAATTCCGGGAGTCGGTATTAACTTATGAAGTCAATAACTTCTTATCATCATCAGTCAGCCCGATTTTTCGCCGTTTTAGGGTCATTAGAGACGGTTTATCTTCTCAGAATCGTTCTTGTGCCTTAAAAACTGGCAGGTTATCTTATCTTACTATGACACGATTAGCTCCTATTAACAGGCTCTTCCGCCCAATTTCTCTTCATCTCAATTCGACTTTCCAAACCCTTTGACAAGTGAATGCCAGTAGAACCTGGGAGCCAATTTTTTCTTGTCGGATTTCAGTAAAGTTAAAATAATGAAGTTCATAACTTAGGGTTTTTATGGTATAATTACCCTGCAAGAGATCATTTTGACAAAGTAAGGAGGAATGCTATGGCGGATGAAAAGACGAGTGAGGGAGTAAACCCCAATATCTGGATAAGACCGCCTGAGGAAAAAAGTATCAAGAGCGGTATTGCGGGCACTGCCCCGAGCCCCCAGCCCGAAACACCGCCGAAATACAAAACCTTTGACGTACTCACGTTAAGGATAAGCAGTGAAGACTTCGAATTTCTCCAGAAACTCGAAAGAGAGATAATGAAAAGCCGTTCCAAGGAAAACAAGAAGGAGAGAATAACAAAAAACAGCATTATGCGGGCGATGCTCGCCTGTCTTAAGAACGTAAAATTCGACAGAAAAGACATTCCAGATGAAAATGAGCTTCGAATCAGGATGATGAGAGGCCTGAAAGACCTCCCTTCCTGGCTGTTTTAACCCTTATCACCTCACGATTCTAGCCCCAAATATTTTGTAAAATTCATGAATTTTCGGGTTGTTACTGCAGAAACCGAAAACTCTGCTTTAGGTATAAAAAAACACTTGACAAAAGGGGTGTAGATTTGATTGAATTTAAATCGGGTGAGGTTGCGTCTATTCGCATCCAACAGGACTGCCAACATTTTATCGACAGGGGAAAGCGGGTGTATGG
>JAPOYE010000024.1 GCA_026706695.1 Candidatus Dadabacteria bacterium
AAACCGAAATTTGTTTGCTAACCCCAACACGGTAAGCTCTTAGTGGGAATTCCTGTCAAGTATATAAGTTTTTTGCGGCAAAACAAACGGCATACGCCCAGAAGGCGGGGGTGGCCGAAGCGAGCTGGGGATATCGGGAACCGACACTTGCTTTTCGTAGTTGCCCTCAGGATATTTCATCTCTTTTTTACAGTATCCGGGAATTATTCGTATAGTATTATGTCTATGTTAATTGTCAGGGTATGCGGGATGACTTTGCTGATTCTTTTTCGAAATGGGTAAGACCGAAGAACTTAAAAAGGCTGCGGGCGTAAAAGCCGTCGACTTCGTGCGTGCGGGAATGCTTGTCGGACTCGGCACCGGGTCGACTGCGGAGTTTGCTATCGAAGAGCTCTCAAAGCGGATAAGAGACGGCCGGCTTTCGGATATATCCTGCGTTCCAAGTTCCGAGAGAACGAAAAATTTCGCCGAGGTCATGGACCTTGACCTCGTTGAACTCGATTCGGCAAGAAGGATTGACGTTACTATTGACGGAGCGGATGAAATCGATTCCGATTTTAACCTGATAAAAGGGGGCGGAGGAGCTCTTTTAAGAGAGAAGGTTCTCGCTCAGAACAGCAAAAGAAATATAATCGTCGCTGACGAATCGAAGCTCTCGCGGCGGCTTGGAGAGCGTTTTCCCGTTCCCGTCGAGGTGCTTCAGTTTGCCCTTGAAGCTGAAAAGGACTACCTCGAGAGTCTTGGAGGAGAGGTCCGCTTACGACTCGCTCGCGACGGTTCCCCGTTTTTGACAGATCAGGGAAATCTTATTGTCGACTGGAGCTTTGGAGAGATGGACGACCCCTCTTTTTTCGCCTACCGGTTGTCTGCAAGGGCAGGGATAGTCGAGCATGGTCTTTTCATAGGTACTACAAGCGATGTCATAGTAGCTTTTTCCCAGGAAGTGAAGCACTTTGTGACAATCTCGGATGCTTAAGGTTTTCTGAGGATCGTGACGAATATGACCGCGGCGGCAACCGAACTCGCAAATTTAAGTGAATTACTTAATTTATTCTTGGTTTTTGCCGCGGACGGTCAATCTTTTTAGTTGCGTTTGCGGGGGAGAGGATCAGACAAAAAACCGGGCGATTCTCTGTATGCTCTCTGAGACATCAGGCGTAATGCCGATTCTTACAATGCCCCTTCCCATTTCGTCAAGAGACTTGAAGTCTCCCGTGGCCTGAGCCATTTTGAGTACTTGGAAGGAGAATACTGATTCCGCGGAACCGACATCATCGGGTATGCACAGGTCGTTTTCGTTCTCGCTTACGATCTGAATGAAAAATCCTTCTCCCGAGTCTCCTTTGTGAAGTTGGCCTGTCGAGTGGAGAAATCTCGGGCCGAAACCCAGAGTTACGGGCACGGATGATATGCTTTCGATCTGTGCGCGGAGGGAAAGAAGCTCTTTTGAGTTTTCTTCTGCAGGGTCTACATAGGCCTGAATCGATATGTAACCTCTTTTCTTTGAAGAGATGATATCTCTTAGTTGCTCCGGGGATTCTATTTTTCTGTTACTTGAGAAAACAAACCCGTTTTTGGAAAAATCGGGTTCTTTGGATTCAAGTTTCCCCGTTTCCCTGTAGAGCTTGAGAAAACTTCTTGCAAAGGTTTTTGCGGATTCGACATCGGGCTGGTCAAAGGGATTTATTCCCATTATGCTTCCCACAAGTGCGACGGCAAACTCAAAACGGAAGAGCTCTGCGGCTATCTGGTCGGGACTGTCAACTACTATCTTCACGAAGGGAATCTTGGAGTTCTTGATGCGCGAGGCGACCATATCCACAGTTCTGTCTTCCCTCAGGGAAAGAAGAATGTATGCCCTGTCATCTCCGGGCCGTGGACAATCCGAGACCTCTTCGTCAAGCAGCGGAAGGATGCCGACGCCGTTTTTTCCGGTACTTTCGGCGATCAGTTGCTCCACCCAGTAGCCGAAAGGAAAAAGTTTTTCGGAAAAAACAAAACCCAGCTTGTCTCTTCCTTGTTCGGCCATAACCCCGAGAAATGTCCCCAAGCGAAAGGAGGGACTCTCATGGTATTTTCCTCCGACTGAGTTTTCGAGTTCAAGCAGCACGGAAAAGGCCGATTGAAGTATCTTGCGTATATCGACTCCCGCAAGGGATGAGGGAACGAGGCCGAAGTAGGAAAGCGCGCTGAACCTCCCGCCAACATTCGGATCGTTGATAAACACCCTGCTAAAACCATGTTTGTCGGCTGTTTTGATCAGTTCTGAGCCAGGATCCGTTATGCAGATGAAATGTTCTCCCGGGGCCCCGGTTTTTCTCTCGAGTTCGCCGTAAAAGTATTTCATGAGGGAAACGGTTTCCACGGTCGAACCTGATTTTGAGGAGACTACGAAGAGAGTTCTAAGAAGGTCTATGCTTTCCCGGGTCTTAAGAATGAAGTCGGGATCCGTAGTGTCAAGAAGAGTGAGGCGCAAAAAGCCGTCGCGGAGGGTGAATATGTTTCTGAACACCTCGGAAGAGAGACTTGAGCCCCCCATGCCTAAAACAACAACTTCGGTGAACCCTTTTTTCCTTATCGATTCTGAGAAGTCGTCTATTTCATTTATTACCGCGAGCATCTGCTTCGGAAGATGGACCCAGCCGAGGCGATTCGTGATCTCGGAAGGATTATCTGCCCAGAGCAGGTGATCGTATTCGAAGAATCTTTCGGCAAAGCGGTTTTTCTCAAGTTCGAGGAGTTGGGATTGGATTATGCTTCCGTAATCGCCCGCGTATTCGGTGTAGTTTGGTGACTCCGAACCGGCTTTGTTTTCAGTGGACACGGTACTAGTTACCAAGCAGTTTGAGGCATTCCTTTAGAATGGTGTCCGCGTTAAAGCCGAAATTGTTCATCACGTCTTGGTATGGCGCGGACTCTCCGAAGCAGTCTATTCCGTAGACCTTGGCATCGGGACCCGATCCCGTGAATTTTTCCCATCCGAACGTTGCTCCGGCCTCGACACTTAGCCTTGTTTCGACAGAAGGCGGCAGGACGCTGTCTTTGTACTTCTGGGACTGAGCTTCGAAAAGACTCCAGCACGGGAGACTCACGACTCTCGGATTTTTCTCCATCTCGCGCAGTTTTTCATAAACTTCGAGACAGATGTGAACCTCAGAACCCGTGGATATCAGAATGATGTCAGGTGTGCCGTTTGAGTCCGCAAGTACATAACCCCCCGCGAGCGCTCCATCGGCCGCGGCGTAGCGGTCCCTGTCTATTATCGGAACGTTCTGTCTTGTGAGAACGAACGCGGCGGGACGATCAGAAAGCCCCATCACGTGTTTCCAAAGAATCGCAAGCTCGTTCGCGTCGCAGGGACGGATGACATCGATATTGGGTGTGACTCTGAGGGCCGCCAGATGCTCTATGGGTTGATGAGTGGGTCCGTCCTCGCCAACTCCTATGCTGTCATGAGTGAAAATGTAGATTACGGGAAGTTTCATCAGCGCCGCAAGTCTTATCGAGGGTTTCATGTAGTCGGCAAACACAAAGTAGGTCGAGGCGTATGCTCTGAGTCCGCTGAGACACATGCCGCTTGCTATCGCGGCCATTGAATGTTCCCTGACTCCGAAATGAAAGTTTCTTCCCTCGCGGTCCTCGGCGGAAAAGCTCGTCGTACACTTAAGATAGGTTTTAGTCGAGGAGCCTACATCCGCGGCGCCGCCCATGAACCACGGCACTTTTTTTCCTTTGGCGTTAATTATGTTTGAGTTCTCGGAACTGGTCGCAACCGGGTCTGCGGGAGAGGCAAT